>NZ_JBHSQV010000172.1:0-56417 GCF_042658665.1 Marinicrinis lubricantis | reverse complement strand
TTATTGAGCCTGAACATCTCAATTTTATCGGAATGGTCTTGTTGGTCAAACCCTAGAACCCTCCACCCGCATAGCGGGTGGTTTTCTGTTTCGCGCGTTTCACGCACTCAACTGGCTAAAGCCATAATGAAAAAAGACGCCGCATGGCGTCTTTTCGTATGTTTGACGAGTTATTACTGCTTTTCCTTCGTGTAATACTGGTATGCGAGTACCCCTAAAGCGACATACACGGCCGCTCTTAATACGGTGCCGAACGTGAAATATTCGAATGGAATCAAGACATGCAGTACATAAGCCCATAGGGCATAAGACAAATATTGTGTTGAGGCGCTGATCAGCGTCAGCAGCATACCGAATAGAAATGCCCAATATCCTATCGTGGACAGTATACTGATGACTCGCACATACTCATCAAGCCCGTAAATGAACAAGTCATTCAGGAGCATCGCGCCGACGCCCCCGAGCATGATATACAAATGATAAGGAAGCACGGACTGAATCCAGCGATACGGAGCCAGCCAAGCTCTTAACGATTGTCGTACTTGTGTAAATGGATGCATATTTGGTCCCCCTCGTCCCTTGTACCTTCGTGT
Organism: Marinicrinis lubricantis; assembly: GCF_042658665.1. NCBI lineage: Bacteria > Bacillati > Bacillota > Bacilli > Caryophanales > Paenibacillaceae > Marinicrinis > Marinicrinis lubricantis. Next base: position 55,824 of record NZ_JBHSQV010000172.1, on the reverse strand, counting down.
TTACATTATGGCTGTACAGCTGCACCGCAATGATGGCAGAAAGGTTTCCCCTCCATCACTTCTCTTCCGCAGGAAGCACATTTCGGTGTCGCTGAGTCATTTTCAGTATCCTCTAGATTCTCCCTTCGGTCCAATACCTCAACCTCGATTGGAGCCGCAGCAGGCTGAACGAGATGGGTACCGCAAGAAGTACAAAAATTCGTACCCGTCGGATTGACTTTACCGCATGCAGGACAATGCACTTCTGATTTCAGACTCCTGATTTTTTGCTCGATTTGGTTGATCTCGCTTCTCATCCGGTTGATCTCATCTACGATCCGTACGCAATCTGCAGGAATCGTCTCCACGCCATGCTGCTGGGCGTGTCTATATACCAATTCCCCCATCTGAGTATACTGCCGTTGAATTTCTTTTTCCTTCGATGAAATCTGAAGCTTCAATCGATTTACTTCTACCGTCAACTGCGCTTTTTTTCCTGCTTCCGCAGCGCCTTGCTTCAAACGGTCAAAAAAATTATTCGACATGTCAGGCTCCCTTCCTTGATCCCCAATGCTTCTAAGCTGCTTTTTTGATGCATTATTATTTTATTCATATACACTATAACACATCGCTGACATCTGTGAATGTCTATCATGATGACGAAATGTCGATGAGAAAAACGATTGACGGCGTCCTGTGGTTCGGACATGAGTTCTTACGGGCATAAAGTAAGTATGGATGCGGGTTTAACTTTCTTATTTGGTCAAAAAAAGCAAGGGTACAATACCCGTGTTTTCACCTATTAGGAGGATGGCTCTGCTTTACGTTTTTTCATAAACGGCCACCCGTTATACCTGCCGAAAACACGCACCATCACCGGAATGAACAGCGGCAGCATGATAAAGGCATACAGCAATAATCCGCTGATTAATACGGTCGCGATCTGTAGAAGCGACATGACGCCGGACGGCAGCATGGCGGCAAACGTCCCTCCCAAAATCGCAGCCGCTGACATGATCACCTTGCCCATGTTTTCCATCGCTAGAATGATCGCTTCCTTCGGGTTCAGCGTTCGGTATTCTTTAAAGCGATCCATCAAGAAGATACTGTAGTCAATGCCAAGCGCCATCAGCATCACGAAACCGAAAAACGGTACGGCCCAGCTAATGCCCGAATAATCAAGCCAACGCATAAAGATAAGCTCCGTAACGGCCATCGATGTATAGAACGTCAAAATCAGAGATGCCATCATGTACAGCGGTATGATCAACGATCTGAACAAGATGATCAATATGAGAGCAATCCCAATCATCATCATGATCGCCGTCCGGTTGTAATCTTCGCCTGAAATGTGACGGAGATCATTATTTACACTGGTAACTCCGCCGATCGCCACCTCGGCATCAGGGTAACCGGCTGACGCCAGTGCCTCCTCTGCTTGGTCTTGAAGCACATCGATATGGTCCATCGTCTCCGTACTATACGGGTCCGTGCCAAAAACAACATCAAAAGATGCAATCCGCATGTCTGAGGACATGTATGTGGCAAGCATCTGCTGAAACTGCTGCTGCATCGCAGGATCACTGGAACCCGCCATCTGTGTGAGATCGATAGGTTCCCCCGTCGGCCTGCTGGCACTGCGTACGGCACTTACATCGTCTACCTCGGACAGTCCCTGAGAAATGCTCTCGATCGCCGCAAGACCATCTGTCATGGCCAGAGGCTCATCCCATTCGATCATTACAGTCGTCGGCAGTGTCTCTCCTGGACCAAATCGTTCCGCAACCAGATTAAAACCTTTCACCGAATCATATTTCTCGCCGATTTCATCAAGCGAATTAAAGGAAATCTCATTTTTATACAAGCCTAGGAACGGAAGTACCACAATCGCTATGACGATGATGGAAATGAGCGGGCGCTTCAGCGAGAAACGGCCCAAATGTCCCCACAGCTTACTCGGTGTATGCTCAAGCGTTTTTTTCGTCGGCCAAAACAGCACCTTTTGCAGCACCGCCATGAAGAAAGGCACCAGTGTGACCAGCGCCAACAGCAGCACGGCTACACCGACAGCTACAGCTACTGCCGACCGGTAGAGCGTAAAGGTCGAAAAGCCAATGGACGTAAATCCAACCAATACGGCTAGGCCCGAGTACAGCACCGTTCTGCCTGCCGAACGATAAGTAGCCAATATGGCTTCCGTCGTACTGGATTGGTGAGACAGCTCTTCTTTAAATCGGCTGATCAGCAAGATGCAATAATCCGTTCCGATCCCGAACATGACGGCAACCATGAAGATCTGCGTATATGTAGACAACGGAAAATCAGCAAAATCCACCAGGAACGCAACAACCGACTGGGATACAAGGTAGCTGATCCCCACCGTAAGCAGCGGAATAAATGGTGCGACGACAGAACGGAATACGAGGAATAAGATGACCACAATCAGAATAACCGTAATGATTTCTGTACGTTTCAATCCGTCCTGCGAACTCTGAATTAAATCCTGGTTAATGACCCAATCCCCGGTTAAGTAATATTCGACGGAGACATCACTGAGCATCTCTTCAAGCTCAGATTGCATGACAGACGGTTCCTTGACCCCCAAATCTACCGTTAGCAGTGCAATCGCCGTCGTTCCGTCTTCGGACAACATCTGACTTGCCAATTCCGGCGCACCGAGATGCGTAACTAAAGATACGATCCCTTGATTCCCTTCTGCAGCCGCTGCCCCAAGCTTCTCTAAGCCCTTGCCGATCTCTCCCATATGCTCTTGGGTCAATCCACCCGCTTCATGAAAAACAAGCAGTGTTGAGGCCGTATTTGCATTTTCCGAATTGTTTTGCCGCATGTTTTGCGACAATTCAGCAGCGACGGATGAAGAGTAACCTTCCGGTACGTTAATTTGCCCTTTTTCTTTTACGAGTTCTGCTATATTCGGGGCAGTCAGCATCAGAATGACAGCAGCGGCAATCCATAATGCCAGCACAAGCCATTTAGCCTTCAATACGGTTTTCATCGTTTCCTCTACTCCCTTCCTCAAGAGCCAAAATGTTTGCCAATTTCTCGTAGGTTTCTATAAAGGTTTTCGCCTCGTTCTCCTCAAAATGATTCAAATAATGACTGAGCACCTCCTCAATTCTCACCTGAATCGTTCCATACATGGCATCTCCTTCTTCCGTCAGAGACAAATGCGTAACGCGTCTGTCATGCTCGTTTCCGATACGCTGGATCAAGCCCTTGCTGACAAGCCGCGTCACCATCGCGGTGATGGAGCTCTTGCTGACAATGAAAAAATCAGCCAACTGGGATGACGTACACTGCTTCTTCTGCTTTAAATACCGTAATATCGAGCATTGATCGCTGGTTAGACCATCCGGGATGCAGTCCTGCAGTGCGCGGCCCATCATGCGATTAATCGTCATCGTGGTATCTTGGTATCGTTCGATCAAATCCCGCAGCATTGTTTTATCCATAGCCTTACCTTCCATCCATTTAGTTTCACTAACAAACTATTCGACTATTTAACTATATAGAATTATTCCATCCATTTCAAGTCTGTTGAAAAATACTTCATAGACAAACACCTAAGCTGGAACCTTCGAATATATGTATTAGAGACAAAAATGAAGAAATTCAGGAGGTTTCCTATGCAAATACATGTTGTGAGGCCGGGGCAATCTCTATTTGGCATTTCTCAAGCCTTTGGAGTTCCCCTCAATACGCTGGCGGAAGCGAACGAGATTTCTCTACAGCAATCGCTGGTGGTGGGTCAAGCCCTCGTCATTCCTATTCAAGGCTCCTATTATTGGGTGCAGCCTGGAGACAGCCTGTATCTCATCGGAAGAAGATTTGGTCTTACTGCCCAACGATTGGCTCAAATGAACGGTCTAGATATCAATCGGCCGCTGCAGGTCGGACTCAGGCTCTACATTCCTCCGAGACCGAAAAGACGAGCCGAAGTCAATGCTTACGTAGAGCCCCGAGGCGAAGTAATGTCTCCCGGCTTAGTTGAAGCCTCGAGGAACGCGGCGCCTTATTTAACGTATTTGGCACCGTTCAGCTTCCGGATTAATCGCGACGGGACGCTGCAAGCTCCTCCGTTAGACAATCTAAGGGAAATTGCCCAGCAAAACAATGTGACGCTTATGATGGTCGTCACGAATTTGGAGGGAGATCAGTTCAGCCCCGAGCTTGGACAAATTATTTTGACGAACGAACAGGTACAAACAACGCTGCTAAACAACATTATCGAAACTGCCAGAAGATTGAACTTCCGCGATATACATTTTGATATTGAACATTTGCGTGAAGAAGACCGGGAAGCATACAACCGATTTTTGCGAAGAGCAGCCGATCGGATTCACGGTGAAGGGTATTTAATTTCCACCGCACTCGCTCCCAAAACAAGCGCCGAGCAGACAGGGGAATGGTACACCGCCCACGATTACCGCGCTCATGGCGAAATCGTCGACTTTGTCGTCATCATGACGTACGAATGGGGTTACAGCGGCGGACCACCGATGCCCGTCTCCCCCATCGGTCCTGTACGGCGCGTATTGGAATACGCCATTACTGAAATGCCCGCTTCCAAGATTATGATGGGCCAAAACTTGTACGGTTATGACTGGACCCTTCCGTACGAGCCAGGCGGCAGATTTGCAAGAGCGCTCAGCCCGCAAGCCGCCATCGCTCTTGCGCGCGAGAGGAATGTGGCGATCCAGTATGATTACACAGCTCAAGCCCCTTATTTCCGATATCAGGACGACGAGGGGAACAGCCATATCGTCTGGTTTGAGGATGCCCGCTCCATTCAAGCCAAGTTTGATCTGCTCAAAGAATTAAATCTACGCGGCATCAGCTATTGGAAGCTCGGACTCAGCTTCCCGCAAAACTGGCTGCTCATCGAGGACAACTTCAATGTGGTGAAAAGGTAAGAAAAAGAGCGCCTGTGAACAATGCACAGACGCTCTTTTAAGTTAGGAGATGAGTTCATACGAGCATAGGGTGGGCGTGGGAAATACCTCCGGGACTCCCTTGCAGTCGTGTTCTTTTAATTCGAATTTTCATGGTTATAACACGTCTGCAAAAGTCGCTCCTCCGGTATTTCCCACACCTTCTCTTCTTCGTTAGATCAATCATGTCACAACGAATGACCACCACATTTTTACTTTCTTATCTTTTAAGTTAGGAGATGAGCGTAGAAAGCTTCTCTACGTCCATTCCTTCCAGGCTGCCGACAACCTTCTTCGCGCGTCCTAGAAGTTTCGGATCGCCGATGCCTAGCGGCGTCATGCCCGCCAGCAGAATCGCTTCCACGCCGGCTTCGGCATCCTCTACACCGATGCAGTGCGCCGGATGTACCCCGAGTGCTTCGGCCGCTTTTAGGAATACTTCAGGATCCGGCTTACTGATTTCTACCGCTGCCGCATCCACAATATGATCGAAATACGCTTCTACCTGCAGCGAACGAATCACCGCTCCCGCATTTTTGCTTGCGGAAGCAAGGCCTACCTTGATGCCTTTTTCTCGAAGCTCAGCCAGCAGCTCCTTCACGCCGGGAAGCAGATCATCTGGCGTCACCTGCTGAATCAGCTTCTTATAGCGCTCATTCTTACTCGTCGCCAATGCCAGCTTCTCTTCCTCTGGCAGCTCCTTGCCGGCCCGATCTAGAATAAGCTGAAGCGAGGCAAGGCGATCGACCCCTTTGAGCTTCTCATTGTATTCTCGATCGAACGGAATACCCAGCTCATCGGCTAGCTCCTTCCAAGCCAGGTAGTGATATTCAGCCGTGTCGGTGATCACACCGTCCAAATCAAAGATCACTGCTGCCAGCTTGTGGTTTCTAAGCTCCTGACGTCCGCTCAATTGGAACGCCGCGCCGTAATGAATGACCTGCAGCGGCTCTCCTTCCAGCAGCGAGTATACCGTCGATTGATCCGTCACCTTAAGCTCCAACATCCTTCCGCTCAGTCGAATTCGGAACGTATAGGACTTCCAATTCCCCGGAATTTTCGGTTCGAAGGACACCTTCTCGCCGTCATGGCGCATCCCCGCGAAGCCGCCCACAATGCCCAGCCAGCTGCCGGCCATCGATGCCGTATGCACACCGTCTTTCACGTTATGGTGATAATCGTCGAGATCCATTCGGACGGATTGCATGAAATAATCATACGACTTTTCCATGTCTCCCAGATCGGCTGCGACAATGCCGTGAATGCTTGCAGATAACGAAGAGTCGTGAGTACACAGCTTTTCATAGTAATGGTAATTGCGAACCTTGTCCGTCCGTGAGAAGCGGTCATGCTGCAAATAGAAGGCCAGCACCAAGTCCGCTTGCTTCAACACCTGATGACGGTAAATATTGAGCGGGTGATAATGCAGCAGCAGCGGATACTTGTCCGCAGGCGTGCCTTCAAAATCCCAAGCCGATTTTTGCAAAAAGCTGTCATCCTGCCCAATGAGGCCATTCTCGCGATGAATGTACATTTCGTCTGCCATCCGGCGCCAAGTTTCCAGCTCCTGCGAATCTACGCCAAACTGTGAATGAATTTCGTTCCACTGCGCTGGATGCCCCCATTGCAGCGACTGGACCATAGCTAGTGTGAACTCCAGCTGGTCCTTTACCATGATGTTGGTATATGTGTTATTATTTACAATCGCCGTATACTCATCCGGTCCCGTTACCCCATTGATGCAAAAGCCTTTGCCCTCGATGAATTCGCCCAAATCGGCGAAAAAGCGAGAGGTTTCGATCAAGATGCCGATACCGTGCTCGATCAGAAAATCATCATCGTGTGTCGCTTCCATATATTTTCTAACCGCATAAGCAATATCGGTATTGATATGATATTGGGCCGTTCCCGCAGGGAAGTAAGCCGAAGCCTCTTCTCCATTAATCGTTCTCCACGGATAGAGTGCTCCCTTGTGTGCCAGCTCTTCTGCACGCTCCCGCGCCTTCGGCAAAATGTAGCTGCGGTATTCGAGCAGCTTTCTGGCAATCTCCGGCTGATTATATAAGAAGAACGGAAGATTATATGTCTCCGTATCCCAGAAATAATGCCCGCCGTAACCTTCACCCGTTAAGCCTTTGGCAGCAATGTTCGTTCGGCCGTCCCGTCCAACGGATTGGAATAGATGAAACGCATTGAAGCGAAGTCCCTGCTGAAGCGCCTCATCCCCTTCAATGTGAACATCCGCCGTCTGCCAAAACTGTGCCAGTTCCTCCGCCTGACGCTCTGCGTACCAATCGAAGCCTTTCGCCTTGGCTTTTTCCACCTCGGCCTTCGCCAGCTCCGTTAGCCGTTCCGCAGAATGGTCCAGCGAAGTATGGTAACTGATGAATTTATCCAACATTACCGTCTCGTTCTCTTTCACCGAAAGAGTGAAGATCTTGTCGATATGCTGCTCCCCTTGTTTCGTGTCCATCGTATAGGTGCCGCTCAGCTGATGATCCATCCCGCAGACAAGCTCAAAGCCCGTCACTTTCGTTTGTTGATGGACTGCACCGAATGTATCGTTCTCATGCAGTCCTCTTGTCAGCAGCACTTGACCTTGAAAAGCCGATCCTGCTCGCGGGTCGCCTTTGGACTCTTCGTTCGTCACCGCACCGTTCAAGGAGGAGATCAGCTTCACCTCTCCTGAGAAATTAAGCGGCTTTACCTCATAGCGGATCATCGCCAAATGCTTGCTCACGAAAGACGCCATCCGCGTCGAGCGAATCTCCACCCTTTTGCCGCTGTCCGTTTCCCACTCGACTTGGCGAATCATGATGCCCTTCTTCATATCCAATTGTCTGAAATAGCGGTGTACTTTGCCCTTATGCATCTGGAACGTCTGACCGTCAATTTGCAGCTGGATGATTTTACTGTCCGTTACGTTCAGCATCGTCTGATGATCTTTGGCATAACCGTAAGCTTCTTCACCGTAGATGATCGGCGTCGTATCGTAAAACCCGTTCAAATACGTACCATTCAAAGAAGGAACGCCTTCCTCAGGCCCTTCTTCAAATGTGCCGCGCATCCCGATATAACCGTTCGCGACCGTAAACACGGTCTCACTCCGGCGGTTATGCTTTGGATCATAAGACGTTTCCGTAATGGTCCAAGGCTCATAAGGGTATATTACGGTTCCTTTTTTCATTGCTGTCGTTCACCCCATGTTTTAGAAAAATTTATACAACTACAATTTCAAATCCCGTCGTATTGACCGGTACCTCTACTTTGTAGCTGTCCTTGCCTGTACGCGTCACATTAATGGAAATGACACCTTCGCCAATTCGAATATCGCGAGCCGTCAGTTCATTCATCGACTCCGGCAGCGCGGGTCCAAGCTTGATCGTTTTGGTTAGCGCATCCGGCTCAATACCGAGCATCGCTTGCAAGAACACAATCGATGTCGCAGCCGCCCACGCTTGCGGCGAGCATGTCGTTGGATATTGAACCAAATAACCAACATCCGCGCCGTGTCCGCAGAACAGCTCCGGCAAACGCTGATACTCGAACGCAGAAGACGCATCCAGCAAAGCGGAAATGACTCTGCTCGCTTCTTCCTTGAAGCCCATACGGCTCAAGCCCAATAAAATCATGCCATTGTCATGCGGCCAGACGCTTCCGTTATGGTAGCTCATCGGATAATAACCGATGTCATCCGTACTCATCGTTCGGATACCGAAGCCGCTGAACATATCCTGCCGGAGCAGACGCTTTGCTACACTCGCAGCTCTTTCCGATGAAGGCAGCTCGCCCATGAGCAGATGACCCGGATTAGAGGTGACGCTGTGCACCTTGTTTTGGTCTTTATCCAGCGCAATGGCATAGAACTGCTCATCTTCCATCCAGAACGCTTCTTCGAAACGCGACTTAAGCTGTGCCGCCTGCGTTTCGAGAGGCTCTGCCCTGTCGGTTTGCCCCATCGCTCGATATACGGCCGCCAGTCCTTTCTTGGCGTGGTACACGTAACCCTGTACCTCCGATAAAGCGATCGGGGAAGCTGCATAATGACCGCTTTCGTGCACGATCGAATTCGCCGAGTCCTTCCAGCCTTGATTCGGGAAACCTTTTTCCGCTTCCTGATGGTAGGTTAAGAAGCCTTTACCGGCTTGTTCCGCCTGATCAATCCATGCAAGCGCCCGTTCGATGTTCGGCTGCAGCTCCTCTACGAGAGAGAAATCGCCTGTCCAACGTACATATTCACTAATCAGGACGAGAAACAAAGGTGTGGAATCGACCGTTCCATAATAGGGCGAGAAAGGTGACTGCTTCGTATTCACCAGCTCCCCAAAGCGAAGCTCATGCATGATCTTGCCCGGCTGCTCATCTCGCCAAGGATCGGTTTTCGTCCCCTGATGAGCAGCGAGCGTTCTCAGCGTGCCCTGCGCCAGCTTGGGATTTAACGGCAGCATGAACAAGGAAGTGATCAAGCTGTCCCTGCCGAACGGAACGGCGAACCACGGCAACCCGGCAACCGGCGTATCTCCATAGCCTACATCCGTCAGTAGCATTCTCAGATCCTGCACACCGCGTGCAAACAAGCCGTTAAAGAGGTCAGAATCGGATTCCGCTTGAGCGGTGTCAGACACCCAATTCTCATAACTTTGATGCAGACGCTTCAAGCCTTCTTCGAACGTTAGGGCCGTACCGCCCTTTCCATCGATCATGGGTGTAATCAAGAAGCAGATTTGTCTTTCCTCTTTGGGATCGAGATGAACCTTGAAATGAACGTTCTCTTGTTCATCCACAGAAACATCATTCACATCCGTCTTCCATTTAATTTGCGTAGAGCGCTCAATTCGATCCGCCCCGCGGTATCGAATGGCAATACTTTCCGGACTCCAGAAACGCTCGACAATTTGGCCTACTTCGCCTGTACGATATTTTCGCACGATAAACATATCCTGAAAGTCGGAATCGAATGAAACCGAAAAATCAAAATCCACCGCATCTAAAAAATAATTGCTCAGGATAAATCTTTCATACAGTACTCCATCGTATATGAAACGCTCCCGATGGATCTCGATCGCGCCTTTATCCTTCTCATTTTTCATCAAACGAATGGACGCGACATAACTCTTATCCGAAGAAGAAGAAAGAAGTGCTGGCTTCTCGCCATCGATCTGCACATCCATCCGGCTTAAAAAACGCGTATCCTTCGTATATAAGCCGTGTCCATTTTCATCATCCAGCGCAATATCGCCGTTTAGATCCGTCAGTAAAAACAGATCGCCTTCTTTAATCACAGAATATTCCATCGCATAATCACTCCTTTATCTCTTACCGATCATTCACACCACTCGAAATCGTCCTTGTAATCCTCGCTCCGAATCAGGGCCTACCCACACATGAAACTCTCCAGGCTCCACCGCAAGCTGCAATCTCTCATCCCGCATTGCTAGATGGCTCGGAGTCAGCGTAAAGCGAACCTTCTTCGTCTCGCCGCTTTGCAAGAACAGCTTCTGAAAGCCTCTTAGCTCCTTAATCGGTCTGGTTACGCTTCCCACCAGGTCGCGTATATAGAGCTGCACCGTTTCAGCGCCATCCATAGGACCGCTGTTCTTAATTCGAGCGGTAACTTCAATACTGCCATCCACCATCATGTGCTCTGCGCTCAGTTGTAAATCGCTGTACTCAAATGTGGTATAACTGAGACCGTAGCCGAACGGGTACAGCGGAGTATCATCGACATCGACATAATCTTCATATAGATGAGGGCGGCCGGTATTTTTACGGTTATAGTAAATCGGGATCTGTCCTGCCGTCCGAGGAAATGTGACCGGCAATTTGCCGCTTGGATTATACGCTCCCGTCAGCACATCCACGACGGCATTTCCGGTCTCTGTCCCTAAGTGCCAAGCCTCCAATACCGCATCTGCATGCGTATGCACCCATTCCAATGCAAGCGGCCTTCCGCTCATCACGATCACCACTAAAGGCGTGTTTGTCTCGTTCTTGATCGCCTGCAGCAGCTTGAGCTGAGGCTCCGGCAGTTCGATATGCGCACGGTTGTAATGTTCTCCCGTCATATCCTCGCTCTCACCTACGACCACAACCCCCATATCGCTTTCCCTCGCTGCACGCACGGCTTCTTCGATGCCGCCTGCGATTTCCTCTTTCACTCCAGATCCCTTTACATAGGTCACTTCCGCCGAAGGAGATATTCGGGATATAAACGCCTGCCTAATGGTGACAACGTCCTCTTCTCTCCCTTTCCACGCCCAGCATCCCATGGAGTGGTGAGGATCGTCGGCGAGTGGACCGATCAGACTGATCTTGTTCAGAGCGGCAGGTTGCAGCGGCAGCACAGCTCCTTCATTCTTGAGCAGAACGATCGATTGACGTGCGCTGTCTCGAGCTTGCTCCAAATGCTCTCGATTGAAGAGAATCTGTTCACGCTTGTTGGAATCAATGTAGGGATATTCGAATAGACCCAGTTCAAACTTCATCTTCAAGACGCGCAGAACCGCATCGTCCAGCAGCTTCTGCAGTGAAGGCTGCTTCTGAATGATGTGCTCCAGATGCTCCAGATACACACCGGAATGCATGTCAATATCGACACCCGCCAGCAACCCTTTATATGCGGAATCCGCTCGGTCTTCTGCGTATCCATGGTAAATCATTTCCTCGATCGACTCCCAATCGCTCACAACGACGCCGTCAAAAGACCATTCCCCTTTTAAAATATCGCGCAGCAAAAAGCGGCTTCCCGAGGCCGGTACGCCACTGAGTTCTGTAAAAGCGCTCATGACAGATAATGCGCCTGCCTCGATGCCTGATTGAAATGGAGGAAGAATCGTCTCTCTTAATACACGCTCCGACATATCGGTTGTGTCGTAATCTCTGCCTCCTTCAATCCAGCCGTAGCCTGCAAAGTGCTTCACACAGGCTGCTGTCATCGGATAGCCGTTCTCATTCGGACTTTGGAAGCCCCGCACCTTCGCAGCAGCTGTCAGGCTAGCGTAATAAGTATCTTCACCCGTACCTTCAGCGATGCGGCCCCAGCGCGGGTCTCTCGTCACATCGACCATCGGGGCGAACGTCCAGCGAATTCCTTCGGATGCTGCTTCGATCGCAGCAATCCGGGCATTCTTCTCCATCATGTCCAAATCCCAGCTCGCAGCTTCCCCGAGCGGAATCGGAAATATCGTCCTAAATCCGTGAATAACATCATCACCGATGAGCAGAGGAATACCGAGACGGCTTTCCTCTACTGCAATTCGCTGCAGTTCATTAATTTTCTCGGCTCCATGAACATTGAGCAAGGAGCCAACCTTTCCCTCACGGATCAAGTCGATCTCCCTGTCCTCACATCGTCCGTACTGAACCATTTGTCCGATCTTCTCAGACCAGGTCATTCGCTCCAGCAGTTGACTGGCGCGATTCTCTATTTTTCCCATAACGACTTAAGGCCTCCTCCCGAATCTCAGACTTAACCTTTAACCCCCGCACTAGATACCCCTTCAATGTACTGCCGCTGGAAGATAAAGAAGAAAACAAGAATCGGAAGAGTAGTAAGTACAACCCCGGCCATAATCATCGGCGTATTCTCAAAGAACATATCCTTCACGCTGTTCAGACCGACGACCAGCACATATTTTTCGGGGTTGTTCGCGAGTGTACTTGGAATCAGATAACTGTTCCATGTCCCTGCAAAAGCGAGAATAGACATCGTAATCAACGACGAACGCGCCAGCGGATAGACCACTCTCCAGAACGCACCCATCTTCGTTAACCCGTCAATCCGTGCCGCCTCGATGAATTCACCAGGCACGCTGATAAAGAACTGTCTTAGCATGAAGACATAAAGCGCCTGATACAGAAACGGCACCGTCAACGCCATATACGTATTGAGCCAGCCGATCTCCGCCATATTGACATAGACCGGAATCAAAATCATATGATATGGCACCATCATCGTTGCAACGACGATCCAATACACAATCTTTTTCCCCGGGAATTCAAGCTTGGCCAGCGCGAATCCGGCCATTGGGTTGATGATCAGGTTACCGATCACCACAATCCCCGTCATAACGATCGTATTCCACAGCCACTTCTGCACATCGTAAGCGGGATTGGTAAAATACGTCTTATAGTTATCCAGCGTCCAATTCGCTGGACTGGTCAGTGTGTTAACGAACTTCATGCTGATGAAGGAAGTATACAGCGTGTAGAGAAAAGGAAAAGCGAACATCAGCCCAAGGGCAATCAGAACAATGTACATGATCGCTTTGTTGATTCGGTTTCGTGTTCTCATTTATTCGCTCACTCCTTCACGTCCAAGAATTTTTTCTGCAGGAAAGTAATCGCCAAGATGATAAAGAAGAAAATGACAACCGCTGCACTGCCGTAGCCAATGTTCATATAGCGAATCCCATGTTGGTAGAAATACGTGACGACGGTACTCGTCGCGCCCGCAGGCGAGCCCAGCGCACCGTAACGGGAGATCGCGGCGATTTGGTCATAAATTTGGAAGCCGAGAATCGTCGATACGGAAATAATAAAGAACGTGATCGGCTTCAAATAAGGAACCGTAATGTAGCGGAACTGATCCCACTTGGACGCTCCGTCAATTTGACTGGCTTCATACAAATCCTTTGGTACTTCCTGAAGACCTGACAAATAAACAATCATCGTGAATCCCGATTGCTGAAAGATGAACAAGATACAGACGAACAGCAGAGCATACTGCGGATCGGCATACCATGTTACATCTCCAAAACCGAATAAACCGAAGAAATCCGTCAGGAAGGTATCCTTCTTGAAGAGCATCATAAATACGGTCGTAATCGCAATTTGGGACGTGATATAAGGAACAAAGAAGATCGTTCTGAAGATCCCTTTTCCTTTAAGCTTTTGATTGACTAAGATCGCCATAAACAGTCCAAGAATGACTTGTACCGGAACCGCGATAATGACGATCAGCAAGGAATGCCAGACCGCCCGGTAAAATTCTTCGTCCTGCAAAATTTGAATAAAATTATCCAAGCCGATAAATTCCGCTTGATCCAAAGCTGCAAAATTCGCGTTTTGAAAGCTTCTAACAAATGACTGTATAAATGGGACCAAGAACCACCATGCCCACAATATTAAAAACGGCAGTACAAGCATCCACCCTAAGCTGCGATCCGAATCCGCCAACCGGCGAAACATGGATTGCTTGATCTTTCTGCCCGAATTCTCGTTGACATAATCCGACATCATGTACCTCCGTTCGTGTTTAAATGCGAAAAAATGAATACACAAGTGTTCCCACTTCATCCGAAGCGGGAACACTTATAAGTTCATCGTCTAATTTTTTTATTGAAATTGAGCTTGCACGCTGTCCAAAATCTCTTTTGCACTCTTGTCACTGCCGCCTAAAATGACAGCCTCGACTTGTTTCACCAATTCATCCGTAAATTTCTTCGTATCTACCGGATATCCGAAATCCGAGCTTGTTTCAAGCGAAGGCTCGATAGCCTTGAATTCCGGATTTTGCTCAAAGTATTTTGGAGACAAGGTTTTCAGTGCAGGGTTGAAGCCCAGCTCCATAAATTTCGTTTGAACCTCTTCATTTGTCATGTAGTAAGCCGCTTGAAGTGCTGCTGTTTTATTTTTCGCATCCTTCAATACAACGTAGGCATCGGAACTCATCGTGCTGCCCGCTGTCGTTCCTTGCGGAACTGGAATCGCGACATAATTCAAATCTGGATTTGCGTCAGCAAGGTATCCTTTGTACCAATAACCGCCTGTACTCATAGCGCCTTGCTCGTTGGCGAAAACTTCGCCGTCCCAACCGTATCCAAGGGTCTTAGGAGTAACTGCGATCCCTTCTTTGTACATATCCATAATTTGTTCTAAAGCCTGTACGTTTTCTGGGGAATTGATCGTTTCGCCGTTGCCCCAGCCTCCGCCGTAGCTTTTTGCATAGTTCGTAATATGAAATGCATCGATATTCGTGATCAGACCGTATACGCCGTCTTTGGTCAGCGTTTTAGCTGCTGCTTCTACCTCATCCCATGTGGTTGGATAGTCGCCAAGACCTGCTTCCTGCCACATGTCTTCATTAATGAAGAACATCGCAGGCATATCGCTGTTTGGAATACCGTACTGCTTTCCGTCTACCTGCCAAATATTCATGGAAGATTCCGGATAGACGGACATATCGATGCCGGCCGGCTCAATATATTCATCCAGCGCAGTAAAGAGCCCTTTATTGATATACTCAAATGCGCCTTCGTTCGAAATCTTGATAAAGTCCGGTGCAACGCCTGCCGCAATCTCACCCGGCAAGATGTTCCAGAACTGCTCGCTGCTTGGATACTGCTTAATGTTTAATGTGATATGCGGGTAAGTCTCTGAAATAGCGTCAGCCGCTTGTTGATACACCTGCAAATCCTGCGCCGTACCCCAGAATCCCATGGTGATCGTGACATCCTCTTGACCGGAAGCACCGGAATTGTTACCGGCATTTTCGTTTGTATTGTTGCCACCGCACGCCGTTAAGCCGACGATCAGAGCTAAACATAATACCAAAAATGTGGATCCCTTTTTAAATCTTCTCATTTCTAATCCTCCTCACTTTTTTGAAGACAATGACCATGATAACGGTTTCTGAGCAAAAAAAAATTAATCCATTTTGGATTAATTTTCATTTGATTATCTTTATTGTTTTCAGGCGCCTATTTTTTTATAAGTTTTTTCAAATGATCCACTTTTTTTTCATCAAATCACACTTTTTCATTTCGATACTCTTTCGGGGGCATGCCTTCATGTTTTTGAAAAACAATGGAGAAGTGAGCCTGACTGCTGAATCCAACGGCTTCTGCAACCTCGTAAATTTTTTTTCGGTAATCTTTCAGCAGCTTTTTCGCATGTTTAATCCTCACTTCATTGATATAATCAAACAAACCTTGCCCGACTTCCTGTTTAAACAGCCTGCTGATATAGTTCGGGCTTGCATGAAATTGGAGTCCCAGCAATTTCAGCGTCATATTTTGAGCATAGTTCTCTTCCACATACTCCAAAATATTGCGAATCAGCAAGCTGTAATCATGCTGCTGATTTTTGGAGCCCTTGCTGGATCGTTCAATAAAATAAGGCTTGTATAAATCGGTCAGCTTCTGAAACGATTCCGCTTGCTCAGCCTGACTTTTTACGTGCTCGTTCGTCACCCCGTCCTCCAGCATAAACAGAAGGCCCTCATAGACCGTTTTGACTTCAGCCTGGGACAAGCATTCCCTTGAACGAACCGTCGTTTCCCATTCCTCCAATTCATTCAAAAAATCTCCGAATCTCTCATCCATAATCGCGTTTTTCATATCTGATACCAAGGAGGCCGCCTTGTCCCGAACCGTATCGTCACAAGCTTTCACATTTTGGTAGTACAATATTTGCTCCTGTTCGTGGTAAAAGGAAGTCTCCATCGCTCTTTGTGCTTGCAAAAAAGCCTGATGTCCTTGACGGAAGCCTTGGAAAGTATCACTCACGGCGTAAACCGTCTCCACATTCACAAAACGCTTCAGAGAGCTGTTGATTCGCTGTATTAATTCCTGAATGCGGAGCAGTCCCGCCTGCAGGCTTCTCGACTCTCGATGACTGGAAACAACACAGTAAACATTGTCTTGAATCGGGACAAATTCAGTCTCGTTCTCCTTGCTGAGCAGTTCCGACGTAATATTGGAAATCGTCTTGTACAGCATCATTCGATTCTCTTCGGTATAACGCTGAAGAACTTCCGTATACGATCGAACTTTGAACGTAAATACGCGCATATTCCCTTCGAACAGCAAGGTTTTCGTCGGACCTTCCGCTTTGCCCAGCATCCAATCCCGCAGCTCGTTCTCCTTGAACAGCCGGGCGTTGCCCTGATGGTGTTGGTCTGATGCGTCTGCGTATTTTGACCTCTTTTCTTTCAGTTTTCTAAGGACCGAAATGATTTGCTCCGCATTCATATCGGGCTTGTGAAAATAGTCAACCGCCCCAAGCTTGATCGCCTGTTTGACATGCTCTACATCATCAAAGCTGCTCAGTACGATGACATCGGATGACATTTCCCAATCCTTCATCCTTTGAAGTACTTCCAGTCCGTCCCGCTTCGGCATTTTGATATCCAGTATGACAATATCGGGAGCAAGCTCATGGATCAGCTTTAAGGCTTCCTCCCCATCACTCGCTTCGCCAACGATCGTCATTCCTTCTTCCTTCCAATTCACTGCCGATTTGATTCCTATACGGACGAGCGGCTCATCATCCACAATCAACACGTTCATTGCTATTTATACCTCCTTCCCTGCTTGCTCGCTCGGAACAGCCGGAATACGTATCACCGCTTCAGTCCCCTGTTCGCCGGCACTGCGGTAAGATAAACCGTATTCTTCTCCGTAATGAAGCTCGATGCGTTTTCGAATATTTTTAATCCCGATGGAATTAAGCGGTATCGCACTTTCCTGCCCCTCTATACAACGGGACATAGTATCCGCACCAGATATTCCCCGGCCGTTATCAGACACAACCATATAAATCGTATCCGCTTCTTTATAAATTCGAATATGGAGATGCCCCATATAGTCAATTTCATCAAAGCCATGGAAAACGGCATTCTCCACTAAAGGCTGCAGCAAAAATTTAAGTGTTTTATATTGCAGCACTTCGGAGTCGATATCATACGCCACCTCGAATCTTCCAAAATAACGGAAGGACAAGATTTTCGTGTAGTTGCGGATAAACTCCACTTCTTCTTGAATCGATACTTCATTCTGCTCCGCTTTCGTAGTGAATTTAATGACTGAACTGAATGCTCCCAAGGCTTCTTCTATCCCCGCAGCTCCTTGAATTTTGGCCATCCATTTAATCACGTTCAGCGTATTGTACATAAAGTGGGGCTTAATTTGAGTTTGCAGGGCGACCATTTCCAATCTTCGTTTTTCTTCTTCTTTATTTACGATTTCATGGATCAGCTCACGCAGCTGCTTTAACATGTAATCGACCGTTTTGCTGATTTGACCGATTTCACCCGCTTCCATGTCGTCAAACGCAACGTCCATATTACCCGCGGCAACCCTGCGCATCCTCTTCTCCAGGCGGGATAACGGCTTTGTAATGGTCGTAGCCAAATAGACTGCTGTAGCAATCGATAATAACAAAAAGACAAACAAGCCGATGAAGAGGATAGCGGCAATCACATAAACAAAAGAGAACATTTCATTTTTCGGAATGACGGTCACGGCCAGCCATCCCGTTAATTCTGAATTCGACGAGATGAGGTAGGTGTCTCCGCTGCTTAACGCCTTTTGCTCATCCCTGTAGTGAAGCGATTCTGTTTCCTTTCCTAAGATGGTACCGGCCTTTGCGCCGATCTCCTCTTCATTTTCACTATAGATGACTCTGTCATTCTCGTCGATCAAGTAGAACCGGGTGTTTTCCGTGAAGGAGACCTCACTAGACATCGCATTCAATTTTTCTACATTCACATTGATCAAGATCATACCCAGCGTCTGCCTGGATTGTGGATCGACAATCGCCCTTCCTACAGACACCACAGGCGCCGCTTGACTTGACTGCAAAAGGTCCTGATGCACACCGATAAAGACATGCTTCCCTTTCTCCTCAGTGATGCGCCTCACAAAAGGCTCGTCGAAAAATTCATCCTGCAAATAGTGAAAATCCATATATTCCAAGCTGCTTCTTCCTATCACGATACGTTTATTCGTGTCGACAATCACCACATTATCAATGAGTTCAGAGTACAGCATAATGCTGTTTTGAATCATTTCATTCACCTGCTCAAAATCGTTCTGACGCTCATACAACGGATGCTCCACTTCACCATAATCTTTGAGCAGAATGTTCAATATCGTTTGATCCATTACAGGATACATCGAAAGCCTGATCAGCGGGTCCAAGGCTCCATTCAAGCTGCTGACAATTTGTTCATTACTGTCTACCGCCGCCTCCATCATCATCGTTCGATTCGAATCGACATAAAGCCATGAAATCAGCCAGCCGATTAGAAAAAAGGGAAGGATAATGAAGCAGGAAAAGGCGATGATTAATTTATGTTTTAAGCTATACCTTGCAAAATGCTTCTTCCATTTGCCCATACGATCGCATCACTCATTCTTATCTTTTTCTTCATCCAGTCCACGAATAGGATACGAGAGGGAATGATGTCTGTTATCATTCAGTCGGAGGCCTTCTTCAGAACAGGTCTATTGTCGCACGGCTTGACCGGGTCTGTCCAACCTGAAACACTCATTTCATTCTCCCCGCTTCACATGTAAAAAAACCCTTGGACAACTCAAATGTCCAAGAGTTTCTGCGTTCATTTCTTCAAGCCGCGAAACAGCCCAATGATTACGCCTATTTGCCTTTGCCGCGTTCATTGCCGCGCCCCTCGCCCGCCTTGTCCTCTTCGTCCCCGTTCTGCTCGTCATCTTCCGACTCGAGCTCGATTTCAACCTTCTGGCCGTTAGCAAATTTAATCTCCACTTCAAGCTTGCCGTTCACAGGCTGCTGCATATTCAAGGCTTTGAGTACTTGCTCCAGTATTTCCGGATTCGTCAATTCCGGCGTCAGGGCTGCTGACTCCAACAAGCTTTCCAGCTGCTGGATCGCTTCTTCACCCTTCACCTTTTCTTTTTTTCCGTCTGTCTTCTTTTCAATCTCCGCTTTGATATGTTCTCTATCGTTTTCATATTTCATCTCGATCGACTGCTTCTTATCATATTCGATCTTTAATTTAAATTCATAGATTCCTGCGGGCTGCTCGTGTGCGCTTTCCTGTTCAATGAAGCTCGCTTCGATGACCACTCCGTCTTGAACCGTCAAGGATACCGTATCGGAAACGGCGAGCTGCGATGCAGGAATAAACGTGTCTTGATAGGGCACCGCTAAATTCGGTGAAATCTTATAGGTCTGAGATTCTCCGCCCAACGTGACAACCGTGATTGAACCTGTTGCCGTGGCGTACACATCCGCTGTGACACTCGTATACACATCTTCCGTTACCGATTTATCATCAAACTGAATGTCCATGATTTCGCCAGTGACAACACCCGCGCCGGATTGCTCCAGCAGCCCTTCGCCTGTCCGAACGAGAAGTGAAGCGAGCTCCGCACGGGTGACATTCTTATTCGGTTTAAACGTGTCGTCCGGGTATCCGCTGACGATCCCTTCCTCCACCGCCACGTTCACATATCCAATCGCACCGGCTGCAATCGCGTCGGCATCTTTGAAATCCGGCAATACGTTCATCTGTGCCAGCGCCTCTTCTTCAAGACCGAGCGCTTTTACTAATAGACTTGCAATCCACACTCTGCTGGCCGGTTGATTCGGATTCAGCTTGTCCATCGAAGTATCGAACAATCCTTGCTCTAAAGCAACCGCGATATACCCCTTTGCCCATTTGAACTGCTTCTGTATCACGTTCGCATCCTTAAAGTACAGCTGAAGATCGGCAGGCTTCGCCTTCGCTTCTTCCTCTAATCCCATGAGCCTGACTGCGGCTACAACAGCTTCTGCTCGAGTCACGGGCTTGTTTGGCCGAAAGCTTCCGTCATCGTATCCGGACAATACATTTTTAAATTTCAGAATACCAATCGCTTCCGCCGCCCATTGGGCTTCATCCGTATCCGTAAACTCCATATCCAGCTGTTCGCGGTTTTCAGCGTTCTTCTCAGAATCCTCCGATGCTGCCGCATACCCTTGTGCTGCCAAGCCCAATACAATAATGAAAGACATCCATAATGGCATCCAACGAATTTTTCTCATGAATCGTGTCCCCTTTAATTCATATTTGCCTTTTGTTTCATTCACTTCTCCTAAATACTCTCCGGACAGCATCTCACTCCCAGCTTCATACGCAATGACAAGCAAAAAAGGCTCGCCCATGCCTCTGCGCATAGACTAGCCCCTAGTAGAGATGTTCGTCTTGGTGCAGCTGGCTGGCATGGTATTAGGTACCTTAGCCCCTGTAGCTTTGCGTCATCACCTTTCGATGATTTTGCCGATTGGATTCGTTTGGTTCGTACAAGGCCCTCGTGAGCCTGAGTCGTGAGTTGTTGACTTGGTTCGATGTTCTTATTATACCAATGATATCCTCATTGACAATACAAAAAATGATCAATTTCGATGATTTTAGACATAATTGTCATGCTTCTGGATCTCGTTAACTCGATTTGGATATAACCATCGCCCGGATGACAAACTAACCTTGTCAAACCTAAATTGGAAAGGAGCATCCTTGTCATGCCTCAAAGCCAAACACAGCAGCAGCAACAGCAGGCGATCATCCCCACACCGCCGCAAGTCATCACAACCAAAGACTGCCTTTATTTAAAAGATCAATTGTCGTGGGAACTGATCGCGATGAAAAAATGCAGGCACTTCGCCAATGAATGCTCAGACCCTGAGATTAAGCAGGCGATTGATCAGGCGGGCCAAATGCACGAGCGGCACTATCAGCTGCTGCTGAAGCATTTGCAAAACAACAATACAGCAGAAATGCAGAAAATGCATCAAATGCAGCAATAAGGAGGGACCACGGTGAATTCCAATCAAAGCTCACAAACGATCAAAAATCCGAAGCCGCCCTATGAACCGAAAGTAAAAGGACCGGAAATGAATGACCGTGACCGCGTCAATGATATATTGGCATTGGAAAAATATTTGACGGACAGCTTCAATATTTCAGCGAGAGAAGCCAGCCATCCGAGTTTGCATCAGGACATTATGACAGTCTTGAATGAGACGCACCAATGTCAATATGACATGTACCAGCTCATGTTCCGCAAAGGACATTACAAGCTCGAAGCCGAGGATCAGAATAAGCTGGATCAGGCTTATCAGCAATTCTCGGGTTACTCCAGTCAATTCCCTTATTCACAAAACGGAACACTGCAGTAGCGGCGAGGCAGTGAATAAGCGAAAACCCGACCTCAATCGGTCGGGTTTTCGCTTATTTAAGCCCCTTCGGTAACGACTTCGACATTGTCTAATCCGGCGCTTCGAGCGACACGCTTCAGCTGCATCTTCATAAAGAGCTGCGCCTCGGTTATGATGAACACAACCTCACGAAATCCGGTTTGCTTATATTTCTCGAACGATCCCTTCAAGCTCTCCACCTCTTGTGCGGAAAGCAAATCCATCGCTTTACAATCCACCCTTAGCGTATACGATGGACCATCCAGAGATGCCGTCTTTTTCTCATATTCGGCAATAAAGCGGGCGTAATCCTCCGCCGTAAACGTTCCCCCGATCTGCATCTCCATCACACGGTCCACCATATTTAGTTCAATCCGAAACGAGCCTTTGGCCATAGTTCCACTTTCCCTTCTGTACGCAATCTAGTTGTGAGCTGCGAGAGGCGTTATACAATGCCATCCCGCAAATCGTATATCGGCAGAGGTGCAGAAATCATTTAGATATAAAATATCTGGTTAAATCTACCAGCCCTTAACGCAATCTTTATATGATCGTAATCGTCCGTTGACAATTGCATCGTATGCTGATCTGGACACTTACTAGATAGGGAGAGACGAAACCATGAACAAACTCGCAACATCCGCTGCAACATTGCTTCTCACATGCTCACTGCTTACTGGCGGTAGGACCGTGCAAGCAAGCAGCGGCTTCAGCGACATTGAAGCATCCGCCTACACGCAGCAGATCGAAGCGCTTTATCAACGAGGCATCATTAACGGTACACCTGAAGGTCTCTATCAACCGCAGCGACAGCTGACGAAAGCCGAAGCCGTTACGCTGCTGTCTCGCGCGTTTCATCTGAGTCCGGTATATCCGATTGAACGTAATCAAGACGATATGCAAAAAACGACGACTTACACGGATCCTCTAGGCGTCATCGACGATTCATTCTCGATTCCGTCGGCAAGAGATATCGAGGAGCATTGGGCGCTGCCCTATATTGAAAGCGTGCTAAAGGTACGGGGTGACGAGACAAACGGCAATACATACGATCCCCAAGCTCTTGTAACAAAAAGTGAGTGGGTGGAGCTGTTAGGCAAAATCATTCTCGGTGCAGACCTCACTGTAGACTACAAGAGCAAGATGGCCGAACTAGGACTTGCCTCTCCGGAATATGCAGCATCCAGCGAACCCATTACAAGGGAAGAAGCTGCTGGAAGCCTGTACGATATTCTCTACCATCCTGATTTTAAAATCATTACCGTGTTCGCAACGGCGGATATCCATGCTCATCTTGAGCCGTACAAGCCGGCAGGCTCGGAGAATGAGATCGGCGGTTTGGCAAAAATGAGCCATGTCATCGATCAAATGCGCGAGGTGCAGCCGAACACCCTGCTGATTGATGCCGGTGATGCACCCTACAACACCAATATCGGTAATTTGACGGAAGGTGCGGCGACGATCGAGATCATGAATGAAATGCAGTATGACGCCATGGTGCTCGGCAATCACGATTTTGATTTTCCGTTTGACGTGCTCGAGCGAAATGCAGGAGATGCACAGTTTCCGTTCCTGTCTGCCAATACGCGGTATAACGGAGAACAGCCGGACTTTCTGAAATCCTCGATCATTAAAGAAATCGACGGCATTCGTATCGGCATTATCGGCGTTACCGACGACCAAAGCCACCACTTCACACATCCGAAGAACGTCGAAGGCATCACCTTCCAGGACCATTTCGAAGCAGCGCAGAATACTGTGAGTGCCATCCAGGACGAGACGGATATCATTATCGCTTTATCCCATCTGCATGGTGACAATCGTCAGCTGCCGACTGAAGTGAGCGGGATTGACATCGAGATCGGCGGCGGGCAAGACATTGTTGCCTACCCGGAACAAATTGGCGACACCTGGCTGATCTCCCCTGGAAAGCACGCCGAAACATTAAACCAAATCAACCTCCAATTCCTAAATGGAGAGATGATCGGCCTTAATTTCGCACATCTGTTTATGACCTACAATCTTGAACAAGATGCTGCAGTCACGAATATAATTGATCGTCACCTGGAGGAAATCGGCGGTAAGATGAACGAGGTTGTCGGCAAGACGCTGACCCCGCTTGACGGTGAAAGACAGACCGTTCGTCTCAAAGAATCGAATTTGGGCAATGCCATTGCAGATAGCCTTGTGGATCTGACCGGAGCCGATATTGCTCTGCAGAACGGCGGAGGTGTTCGCGCAAGTATCGATGAAGGGGATATTACGTTGGAAGAAATATATACAGTCCTTCCTTTTGACAATACGGTTGTCATGGTGGAGGCGAGCGGACAGACGATTTGGGACGCTTTGGAGCACAGCGTGTCCTCCTATCCTTCCGCAGCTGGCAGCTTCCTTCAAGTATCCGGACTCAGCTACACTTTTGATGCGGCGAAAGAACCAGGCTCGCGCCTCGTTGAAGTCTTGGTGGACGGAGAGCCCATCGAATTGACCAAGATGTATAAGGTAGCCGCGAATGACTTCCTGACCGGCGGCGGAGATCATTTCGATATGCTCAAGGATGAAACGACAGAACTGCTGAAAACGAAGCATTTCCTGCGGGATGCCTTTACCGAATATTTGCAAAGCCACGGAACGATTGAGCCGCAGCTGGAGCAGCGCATTCATATCTTGAATCCTGCTTCGGAGCAATAACCTTCATTCGCAGAATTCAAGCTTTACCGTCCTTATTACTGCGAAATTATTGCGAAAACCGACCTTAAAACCATTTGAGGAGTCCCGATCGGGACTCCTCTTTTCATGGTGCATCTCAGCGATCGCCTTCCAGAAGTACGGTAACGGCACTTTTGGCTTCCATTCGGAAGCTAACCATGTCCTCTTCATTCAGCTTCAAAGTCACGTTATGCGCCTCGTCGCTGTCATTGAACAGCACGGCCGCCCTCGAATCGTCCTTATTTCTGAAGGCTGCGGAACGAATCGAATCTTCGTATGAAGAAGAAGCAAGGCGCAGAGCACCGGGACGTATACATTTGCTGAAGTGAGCCAGTGCGTAATAATCCAACGTATATTCGATCTCTTTCGTACGCTGATCGATTGTGACGATACCGCGGCATGTGCTTGTTCCGAAGCCCGGAACGGTCGGACCGTTATTCTCATCCAGCGCCATGTTCCACAGCACGAAAGATCGGCTGTAATTACGCAATATTTCAATTCCCGTGCGCATCACATTGGAGAAGGCCGGTTCGAACGGCGGGATCCATTCTCCGCCTGATCCTTCCGTAAAATGAACCTCTTTGTCAGGGTAAGCTTCAACAATTTCGGTTTGGGCAGACGGATTACCGCCATACCAATGCCAAGCGACGCCATCCACTTCAGCATTCGCCTGTTCCAATACCGTTCGCGGATAATCCGGTCGGTCCCAGTTGTGGTCATAGCAAAGAATTTTGGTTTCGATTCCATGCTTGACAAAACAAGGCTTCAAATCGTTTCTGATAAAATCACTCTGCGCTTCCGGCCCCATGATCATACCGGGATAATGTCCAGGCGAGTACAACGCTTCATTTTGCGGAGTGACGGCATAGATCGACAGCCCGTGCGCCGCATAAGCCTGTATATAACGAGCAAAGTATTCCGCATATACCGAATAATATTGTCGTATCAACTCGCCGCCAATCATGGAGCCGCTTGTCTTCATCCAGCCCGGAGGGCTCCATGGGGAAGCCATAAGCTTGATCTCCGGATTAAGCTGAATGGCTTCCTTCAGAAGCGGAATTACATCTTCTTCGTCATGGGCGATCGAAAATCGTTTCAGCTCTAAATCGGTTTCGCCATTCGGCAAATCATCGTAACTGTAAAAGTCTCTCGCGTAATCGGATGCGCCCATCGGATTACGCAGCACAGACAAGCCGATTCCTTGTGCCGGATCGAATAATTTCCTCATCAGCACAGCCCTCTGCTCCGGCTCTAAAATCTGATGTATTAGATAGGCCGCGGAATCGGTAAACGATGCGCCAAAGCCGTCAATTTCCTGAAATGTCCGGCTGTCGTCGATGATGACCGTTCTCCATTCTTTATCCTCGGAAACCGGGGATAATTGCTCTACATTTTTCTTCGCGAACATCTCGTTCTCGCCTGTAGACTGATAGATTGTCAGCTTTCGCATATGGTTTCCTCCACTCTTTTTCTTATGTGTGTCTCCTTCGACATTACAATCCGAGCTTCTCCTTGTTCGCCTTCATCTTCTCGCTATAAATCTGAACAATGTTGTCCCAATTGTTATCCTTGAGCAAATCCTTGTACTCGTTCAGAATGCTTTCACGTTCAGCGTCATCCTTGGCACGGATCATGCTGACCAGCGTCGTGCTCCACTCCGTATTGATCGTGCTTAAAGAGCGTGCTTCCGGCGTACCCGGTTCAGGATTTATGTTCTCTAAGACGAAGTGCGGCTTCAGCTTTCCTTCTCCCCATTCCTGCATTTGTTTGATCGATTCCGGGAAGGAATCCTTGCTGAGCGCCTTATGGCGGTCATGGCCGAAAAACATGAATTCACCCATGCGGAGATCCTTTTTAAATTGATCTGGGTTATTGATTTGCATTTCCTTGACCTCAGGCAGCAATTCTACGGTACCGTCGGCGTTCTTCTTGTACGTTTCGCCTTCAATTCCGTAGTTCATTAACATTTGCCCTTCTTCACTGAGCAAATACGTGAAGATTTGGATCGCTTTGGCAGGATCGGTACAGTTCTTTGTAATATAGCTGCTCATCCAACCTGTAATCCCCGATTGATTCAAAGTCGGTTCATTTCCCACCGTGCTTTGCGGCCCATCGATTGCGATGTACTCCTTGCCAGGATTGCCGCTCATAAAGATTTGCAGATTGCCGCCTTGCTGCGGAGTTCCGTCCAGCAGGAGGGTTGCGTATTTCCCGACTTTCACTTTCTCTTCGAAAGCCGTCCCGTCATCGGCAAAGCTGTCGTCACTGATGCCGCCGTTCCGGTATACTCTGTTTAAGGTTTCGATCCAGGTCAAGTAATCTTCATCCAAATTGCGATTGTAGAAACCGCCGTTCTCATCCTCAAGCGGTACCCCGATAAAATCTTGAAGCACATCACCCAACGATCCCGTTCCTTCTCCGATGGAGTTAAATCCAAAAGGAATCAGCTCAGGGAATTGCTTCTTGATGTCGTTCATCACCTTCTCGAATTGCTCCGGCGTGCTGAAATCAGGTTTTCCCAAAGCGTCATACACATCTTTGCGGATAATAAATGCTGTTTTCGCTGGAATATAACCGCTTTCATAATCTTCCTGCGTATTGGAGTAGTTCGGATAACCATAAGTATTCCCGTCCGCCAGCTTGAACCAATTTAAAGTGTCCGCTGCAGCGACTTGATTGAAGTACGGATCATATTTCTCAGCAAGCTCGTTTAACGGCATTGCCCAAGTACTTGCTTTTTTCGCAATCTGGGAGTTGGAATCAAAGATCGTAATTAAGTCCGGCATTTGGTCGCCGGCGAAGAACGTGTTCAATTTCGTATCGTCGCCTGTAATAAATTTGATATGAATATTCAGATCTTCCTTGATCTTCTTGGTAACCACATCGCTGCCAAAATCCGTGTTCCACCAATCGGCATTCACGTACCAGGTCAGCTCGGTTGTTTCTTCTTTGGCGTCCAGCTTCCAGGCAGGTGTATTCGAGTCCGGCGTATATCGGTCTTCAATCGATATCCAATTGTCTTCCCTCGAATTGGACCCCCCATTCGAGCAGCCGGCTGCCATGAGCACAACGGCCATCAGCACGACAAAAATCGAAAATCTTTGTTTCTCTGCAATCTTCCCAAGCTTCAACATTTTGGTATCCTCCCTTTTCATAATTCATCCATTTGATCGTCTTACCGCATTTTCCGCCTTCTCATACTCGTCTTTTGTTTTACTCTTTCACCGCCCCCAACATCATTCCAGAAATAAAGTACCTCTGAAGTAACGGATATATCACAACAATCGGCATGGTAGTAATGACAATTGTCGCAAGCTGAACCCCTTTGGTCGTCGTCTCAATCACGAATGACCCCCCGATATTCTGCATCGATTGGGTCTGCGATTGAACAATGATTTCATACAGCATCATCTGCAGCGGATAGAGCGATTGATCGGTAATATATAATTTGGTCGTCATGAAGTCGTTCCACTGCGAGACACCGTTAAATAAAGCGATGGTCGCCAAGGCCGGCATCGAAAGAGGGATAATAATATACAGAAATACCCGCCAGTCGCCCATGCCGTCGATCTTCGCCGACTCTTCCAGCGAACTCGGCACATTTCGAAAAAAATTCATGAGAATGATGACATCATAGAAGCTTAGAAGTGCTGGAATGATATACACCCAAAAGCTGTTTAATAAACCGAGCGACTTAATGAGCAAATAGGTAGGAATCATGCCGCCCGAGAAGAACATCGTAATGACTCCCATCGTCACATACAGCTTGCGGCCGCGAACATGACTCTTGCTCAATCCGTAAGCAACCATTGCGCAGAAAAACACGTGGGTCACAACGCCGATGGCCGTTTTGGCGATGGATATAAAGAATGCGTGCCATATGCCGCTGTCCCGAAAGACGGCGCGATAATTTTCCAAGGATAATTCCGTTGGCCAAAATATAAATCCGCCTTCCGCAAGCGCCCTGCCCGAGCTGAAGGATGAAACCACTACATTCCACAAGGGAATCATGATGATTAACGTAAAAATCAACAACAGCAGCATATTGACCGTATTGAAAATGCGGTTGTCCAAGTCTCCTTTAATTGCTCTCAGATTCACCGTTATGCCTCCCCCAAGTCCTATAAGACAGACTGATTATCGTTTAATTTGCTCGTAACTTTATTCGCGGTAACAAGCAGAATGACAGACACGATAGAGACGCCGAGACCGACAGCGGTTGCATAGGAAAAGTCGCCTTGCGTGAGCCCCATCCGATACACGTAAGAGTTGATGACCTCCGCCGTTTCACGGTTTTGCGAATTCATCAGCACCAGCGTTTGATCGAGATTGGATCCCAATAAACCGCTTACAGTTAAGATTAAATTTAAACTGATGATCATCTTCATGTTCGGAATGGTAATGTACCAAATCTGTTTCAGACGGCTTGCGCCATCGATCTTCGCGGCCTCGTAATACGTCGGGTCGATTTGCGCCATCACTGCCAAGTACAAAATCGTCCCCCAGCCCGCTTCCTTCCATATATCCGACAATGTCGCAATCCACCAGTATTTATCCGGATCCAGCAAAATATTTTCCGGCTGCGAGATCAGTCCCAGCCCCATTAAAAGCTGATTCCACAATCCCGTTGTGGAAAACCAAGTAATCAGCATGCCGCCAAGGACGATCCAGGATAAAAAATGCGGCAGGTATGAAATGGTTTGTACGAATTTTTTGAATCGGCTGATGCTGACTTCATAAATCATAATTGCCAATATAATAGGAATGACGAAACCGATCGCCAATTTCAAAAAGCTGATGGCCAGCGTATTGACGACGGATTCCCAAAAATACTTGTCGGATAAAATGATTTCGAAATTTTGCAAACCGACCCATGGGGCTGAATCAATCGTATCGATAACCGTATAACTTTTAAAAGCGATGAGCAAGCCGTAAATCGGGATGTAGCAAAAGATAATCATGAAAAGAATGCCGGGAAGAATCATCGATTGGAGCTCCCACTGTCTCTTAAAGTCGACTGCGAATTGTTTCACTCTTTGCCCCATCGGCTTTTTTCCGGCAGGCTCAACTGCAGTTTTGTTCGTCACCTGCATCTCCTCCTACTGAATTGATGACTAAATCAATAAAAACGTTTTTATTTAATTTTAAAAAAAAGGGGGATCTAAATCATTGCACGGAATGAAAAAGCTCCTCAATCGTCTGTTTCCGCGAACCATGGAATCATTCCCGAATAACCTTGACTTGACTCGAACCGCGCACGATGAGCTCGCCTGTCAATCTTTGCACCTTGCCTTGTTCTTTATTCCGAATCATGCGGTCCAGATGATCGATAATCAGAACCCCCTGTCTCGCGATCTGATTTCGCACGGTAGTCAGTGGCGGCGTAAAATACTGTGCTATATCAATATCATCGAAGCCTACGACGCTGACATCTTGCGGAACTTCATATCCTTCAGATTTTAAAGCCCGTATGCAGCCAATCGCACTTAGGTCATTCCCTGCCAAGAACGCGTCCGGGACATTCTCTGGATATTGTCGTAAAAACGTTTTTACTGCATTGTAAGAACCTTCTTCCTCAAAATAGCCCTGCAAAATATAAGCTTCGTCGATCGGAAGTCGATGCTCCCGCAGCGCTTCCAGATATCCTTGCTTCCGCTGCACGCTGTCAAACATCGTATCTACGCCGGAAATATAAGCAATTTTCTTATGGCCTAGACTGATTAGGTATTGGGTTGCTTTATACCCGTCCTCAAACGAATTAAATATAATGCTTCCCATCGTTTCGTTTTGAATGACGCGGTCGAGAAAAACAGCTTTAATTTTATTCCTCTCCATGACAGCAATATCCTGGTCACTGACTCTCAGCTCTTCGAATATGATGACCCCATCGACACGGCCGCCAAGAATATTGCTCATGATGACCTGTTTATCCTTCGTAACCAATACATTCAGTCCGTAGCCTAGACGGTCGCACTCGCGGGACATGGACTCAACCAGCGTATAAAAGTACGGTCCAGCCACACTTGTCGTAAAGAAGCCGAGCATATTCGTCTCCCCTGACTTCAACAGCTTTCCGTTCAAGTTGGGTACGTAATTCAGACGTTTGGCCACTGCCAGCACATGCTCCTTCGTCTTCGGGTGAAGAACATCTACATTGTTCAATGCATTGGAAACCGTAGAAATGGAAACGCCGGCCTCCCTTGCTACATCTCGAATCGTTACTTTTCCCATTTTGCCCTTCCTTTTCCATTCAAGCGTCTTCATGCTGCAAATTTACCATGAAAACGTTTTTATTACAACCATTATTTTTTACCTGAACTGAAAAGAGGAATCCCAATCGGGATTCCTTTGCCACTTGTAAGTACCTTTACCAGCCCATATTCAGCGTCTTTCCTGTTTCGGCGTACGTCTTAATATTGCTAAGAATCATCCACCAATGCGACTTGGCGTTTTCAAAAGAAGGATGGCCTTCGCTCCAACCGTCGTTCACCAGTGTCAGCTTCGTGCACTCCCCTGCCTTTTCCAGCGTAAAGGTTACTCTCGACTCCAGCTCTTCATGGTTGGCATGATATGACGGCCCCGGATGCTCCACATAGCTGAACTGTTCATGGGGCGCAAAGGATAAAATATGGCCGTATACGTGCACGGTTTCATCTCCATCCCCCCCAGGCCCAACATATTCGAAGCGGTCGCCTTCCTTGAAAGTAGACTTAATCACACAGCCGAAAAAGGTATGGCGGGTTCCTTCCGGTGAAACAAGCACATCCCATACTTTCTCTGGAGAAGCCCCGATATAAAATTCATACTTCAATTCCATATGTTATTCCTCCTTCATGTTGATCCTCAGCCGAAGGTTTCGTTTTTGGATCAAACTGTAAATTATGCTAAAATCAATATACCTAAGTCAAGCGGACGTGTATTGTAAAAACGCGACAAAACGTTAGATGATATGACCGAGAAAGGAGAGTCTCCTATGAATTCAAAGCAGCAGATGCCCAGCATGGGCGTGCTGAAATTCGAAGAGAACGGCAGAACGTTTCACCTTCATCGTTACTCGCCGTCTGCGGATATTGGAACGTTCGTCAAGCATTATTGGGTCGTCAGCTGGGATTTAACCGGACATCCGCCTTATCCCCAAGAGGTCATCCCCAACCCATGTGTTAACATGGTTATCGAACCAGGCAGATCGGGGATCTTCGGTCCTTCCAAGCAAAAATTCACTTATATGCTGCAGGGGAAGGGTTGTGTATTTGGCGTCAAGTTTAAACCGGGCGGATTTTATCCCTTCGTGAAACAGCCGATTTCCAGGCTGAACAAGCAGATTATGAACATTCATAGTGTGTTTGGAATCGATGCTGGAGCTGCAGAAGCATTAATCTTATCGCAGCGCGCAGAAGAAGATATGGTGCGGCAGATGGAAGCGATCCTTCAGCCAAAGCTTCCGAAGATAGATCCCCAGGTAGAGGTGATTGTGCGCATCACCGAGCGGATCATGGAGGATCGGGAAATCATCAAGGTAGATACGGTCTGCAAGCTGTTCGATATGAACAAAAGAACACTGCAGCGGCTGTTTGATCAGTATGTCGGTGTCAATCCGAAATGGGTTATCCAATTGTACCGGCTTCAAAATGCCGCTGAATTGATCGGAAAAGGCAGGTTTGAAGACGGTCTGGAGCTATCCATGGAGCTCGGATATTATGATCAATCGCATTTCATTAAGGATTTTAAAGCGATCACAGGCAAAACGCCCGAAGAATATGCTTCAAGCTTATGAGGCCGGCTTCAATCGCTTCGAAAGCTGTCAATAAAATGGCGCGCGCTCTTCGATAAGTAGCGGTCTTTCAGCCATAGAATACCGACCTCGGACTGAAAGTCGGCATCGACGATGTCCAGCATTTTGACGACATTCGTTGGAAACGAAGACATGACGGATTTCGGGAAAACGGTCGCACCGATCCCTTCGGCGATCAATGTCATAATGATGGCCACGCTGGAGCATTCACAGATAATATTCGGCTCGAAGCCATGCTGCCTGCACTCACCCACCACGAGCTCATGCATGCGCGTCGTTTTATCTGTTTTCAATGTGAGGAACGGGAATTGTGCGAGCTCCTTCATACATATCGACGTCTTCCCCTCATAGCCAGTCCACGAACTAGGAATGACGGCTACGAATGGATCAGAGGGGAGCGGAAGAACTCCATATTTCTCCGGCTGCGTCATCGATTCGAAAGGCAATCTCGCTACAATCAAATCAATCATTCTTTTCTCCAGCAGCTCACCTAAGTAGAAATGATCCCCTTCCGAAATTTTAAAAGTCACCTGCGGAAATCGCTCTCGAAACAGCTCAATTCGCTTCGGAAGCAGTGAAATACACGAGACGACCGAGCCAACGCTCAGTATGCCTGTGACCTCTTCCCCGCTTTCCTTTACTTCCATGATCGCTTCATTGAATTGCGACAGAAGGGTTTCGGCCTTATTCCGCAGCAATTCGCCTGCAGGTGTTAATTTCAGCCATTTCCCAGTCCGTTCGAACAGCTTAACCCCCAGTTCATCTTCCATCAGCTTCAGCTGCCTGCTTAGCGGGGGTTGTTCAATATTCAGCACTTTCGCAGCTTTTGTGATCTGCCCTTCCTGAGCAATGGCTAAAAAATATTTTAATTGTCGGTAATCCATCCACGTCACCTCGATGCATACCAAAAAAGTATGGGAGTGCAATAAAATAGATACTTTTAATATATCGAAGAAAGTGCTAGCATTCAATTAACGTTATTATTCATGAAGGAGAGGGTCAACATGGTTCAATCCATAGATATCCAGCTTACCACGAAGAAGAAGGAAAAGCCGCCAGCGAAAAATTTGCAATTTGGCGTTCATTTTACCGATCATATGTTTATGCTGGACTACCATGTGGACAAAGGCTGGCATACCCCGCGCATCATGCCTTATCAGCCGATTACACTAGATCCAGCCGCGAAAGTATTTCATTATGGGCAAACGATATTTGAAGGATTGAAAGCGTATAAAACGGAGGATGGCCGCGTTCTATTATTTAGGCCGGATAAAAATATTGAAAGATTGAACCGTTCTAACGAACGCCTGAGCATTCCTCATCTTGATGGAGAACTCGTGCTTGCCGCACTGCAGCAGCTCGTTGCTGTGGATCAAGACTGGATCCCTTCCGAACCAGGAACATCGCTGTACATCCGTCCGTATGTGATCGCTACACAGCCTTGTTTGGGTGTCGCCCCATCGACGGAATACAAGTTTATGATCATCATGTCTCCAGTTGGCGCGTATTATGCTGAAGGTGTGAAACCGGTCAAAATCTTCGTAGAATCGGAATATGTTCGTGCGGTAAGAGGCGGCGTCGGTGAAGCGAAAACAGCCGGAAACTATGCCGCAGGCTTGAAGGCGCAGGAAGAAGCGAAAGAACAGGGCTACAGCCAAGTGCTGTGGTTGGACGGTGTACATCTCAAATATATTGAAGAAGTCGGCAGCATGAACGTGTTCTTCAAAATAAACGGAACCGTCGTCACTCCGGCATTAAACGGCAGCATCTTGGACGGCATTACCCGCAACTCAGTGCTTCATTTGCTGCGAGCTTGGAACATTCCTGTCGAAGAAAGAACGATTTCTATTGATGAAATCGTGGAGGCAGCGAAGAACGGTCAATTGGAGGAAGCTTTTGGAACCGGTACAGCTGCCGTTATTTCTCCGATCGGTGAATTGAACTACCACGGCGAGAAGCTCATCATCCACGAAGGTCAAACTGGAGAGCTTTCCACGAAGCTCTACGACACGGTGACGGGCATACAGAATGGCGTTCTAGCCGACCCATTCGGCTGGATGGTAGATACGACAGCAGCATCTACAGCTTCGAAATAACTTGAAAACACCATCCTGCCCAATTCACAATCGGACCATTGCTAATTATTGTATTTTATGATAAGGTTTTATTGAATTTATTGGAACGGAGGGTTACGTGTGGTAGATTGCATCCGAATCATTTCTTCGCGCATCTAATCAAATAGCGCCAAGACTCTGCTTGTAGGCAGAGGATTCAGGATGGATCACACCCATGCCATGTGTAATCCTACTTATTTGAATAGGCAAATCTGTCATTGCCTCAAGGGCTGGTTCCTATTGCAATGGAAGGGAAAATGAACTCCTTTCATCTTCAAGCGGCACTTTGCGGCCGAACCTTATCCTTTTATAAGAACCCTTGAAAAGGGTATTCTGAATTCTCGTGCCTTCTATCCACACAGGCGGATCTTCCGTCTGTGTTTTTTTATGTTGGTTTGACGGTCTGTATTTTATTTTCCCTAAAGGAGGGTTACGTGTGGTAGATCAAATCCGAGCTGCTTTGTGCAACTAAATATTATTGCCAAAGGTCCTGCCTGTCGTATGGGGACTCGGATTTGCTCTGCCTTTTTTCATATATTCGAAGCAGCACTCTTGACTGCTGTCCATCCATATCACCGTCCCAAAGTGAAATACGTGCTGAGTGCACGTGGTACTTGCTGGACAAAGCTCGGAACACAGTCATATTTCGTTCGTTTCGAATCATGAGCTTCTATGAAAACTCTGTGAGTGCTCGTTCATGCAGCGCTTCTTCCGTGATCCCTATGGTTCAGGCACGCCTCTTTGGCTCTAAACGATGCAAATATCGGAGGAGCGTGCCTTTATATGAGAAGGAATCACAAGAAAACAGCCTGCCCGCAGCTGCGGCGGCATACTCACCCTCAACAGCAATCCCAGCGCCATGGACAGCATTTCTTAAGAGATAAACAAATCATTGAGGAAATGATCAAACAAGCTGACATTCAGCCGGCAGATACGGTCATCGATATCGGAGCCGGGGCAGGAGCCATCACTCTCGCATTAGCTCAAAGGGCAGGGAGTGTGCTTGCTGTAGAAAAGGACAACGGGTTAGCCCAAACATTGCGAAAAAGATCGGCAAGCCTTCGCAATGTGACGGTGGTAGAGAAGGATATCATGAATCTCCGTTTACCGCGAGATCCCTACCTCGCCGTTGCGAATATCCCTTTTTACATGACGACTTCGATCCTCAAATTGCTCATGAATGGTTCGGGTTCAAAGCTTAAAAGAGCAATCCTGTTAATCGAAAAAGGGGCAGCCTTAGGCTTCACTTCGCGTCCGATCACCAAGCCCAGCATTCTCGCTTGGAGAATGTGGTATGATTTGAAAATGATTCGAGTCGTTGAAAGACGCCATTTTTCACCGCCTCCCAAAGTCGATGCGGCTTTGCTGCTGATTCAGAAAAAGACACCCGCCTTCCTCGAAGAACACCATTTTCATCGTTTCTTAGCGTTTGCTGAGGATGTTCTTCGTTATCCGCGTATGCCTGTTTACCTAGCTCTAAGCGGCATCTTCACACCGCCTCAGATAAAGAAGTTGTGTCTGCATGCAGGAGTGGATAGAGACTTCCCCATCTGTAAGCTCAATGAACAGCAATGGGCAGCCGTTTATACAACGATGATCCAGCATGTCCCCTCATTTCGTTGGCCGAAATAGGAAAAAAGAGCTGATCGATTCAATCGATCAGCTCTTCATCATATTTACTGTTGACCTTTTTTAACCCATTCTGCTACCGTTACGGTGCGCTTCGCTTGATGCTTCACCGCTGCTTGAACGTCTTCGATCATTTTGCCATCTTGACCTACGGTTACGCTTGTGCCATACGGATTTCCTCCTGCGCCAAAGAGAACAGGATCCGTATAACCAGGAGTTGCAATAATCGCGCCCCAGTGCATCATGGAAGTATACAAAGACAGAAGCGTAGCTTCCTGACCGCCGTGTGGATTTTGTGCAGAAGTCATTGCGCTGACTACTTTATTGACGGTTTTACCCGTAGCCCACAGACCGCCTTGTGTATCAAGGAACTGCTTCATTTGGGAAGGCATGTTGCCGAAACGAGTCGGTACGCTGAAGATGATCGCATCCGCCCACTCCACATCGGCCGAAGTAACGACGGGAACATCCTTCGTTGCTTCAACGGTATTCTTCCATACTTCATTTCCTTCAATTACAGATTGCGGGGCCAATTCTTCAACCTTCAATACTTTAACCTCTGCTCCGGTTTCCCTAGCACCTTCTGCAGCCCACTGCGCTAATTGATAATTCGTGCCACCCATGCTGTAAAAGATCACCGCTAATTTAACATTTGCCACTGAATCCATCTCCTTTTCGGATGTTTTATGAAATAATTTAGACCAAAAACCCATAGACTACACATCCTGTACATTCATTTGTATGAATATTATACTTCTTAAAATTATTTATCTTTAAATAAAGATATTGTTATAATACAGGGATTGTTTCATTTTTGTCAATAGAAAGCATTAAATTACCCGCTATTTTTTGTTTAATTCCATAAACTTTTAAAACCATTAAATATTCCTGGATTTCCTTTGGCAATCTTCCTCCTAGGTGTTTCTTGAGATTCCTTTTCTTAAAAACATCCGTTTATAGGATATCCAAAGGTAACTACAATATCCGTCATGTCCTAGTTTTTTGGCCGCGACTGAATATTATCACCCGATGCACCGCCACAAACCATAAATTACACCAGATCGATATGTAACCTGACGGAAATGATGAACATCCCAGGTTCTTTTTTCTGCATTCAAAGCTCTTTTTAAATCAAATCAGTTTAATCCAAAGTAAATGTATTATGTATTTTTATATAAGTTTACTTTACTTTTATAAAAATTAGGTTTATGATTTAATACATGAGGTGATGGTCATGAAGAAAGATTTTGGCGATTCGATATCAAATAAGGTTTATGAATATCGTGTACTTGCCAGAATGTCTCAGCAAGAATTAGCAGAGAAAGTCGGGGTTTCCAAACAAACGATCTTCGTCATGGAAAAAGGAAATTATGTTCCGACTTTGCTGTTAGCATTTCGAATTGCCGATTTTTTTAATGTTGATGTAAACGATATTTTTACTTATGTGAAAGGAAATGATGAACATGATAACTAAGTTTTTCTCTGATCTCCATAACGCAATTTTTTCCCCTATAGAATCCTGGGCTGAACAATCTCCGGGAAATTGGAGTATTCTCATTGGAGTCGGTTTTTTACTGCTTATGGGCAGTGCGATTTTTGCCTATATATTTTATAAGAAGATGGGGCAAGACGACGAGCGGACAAATAAAATCTTTTTGAAAAGCAGTTACTGTATGCTGTGGGCAATTATTTTATGTGACATCATTTTTCCTAAAGACGATATGTGGACCATTTTTTTCTTGTATAAATATGCGCTGA
Organism: Marinicrinis lubricantis; assembly: GCF_042658665.1. Classification (NCBI taxonomy): domain Bacteria; kingdom Bacillati; phylum Bacillota; class Bacilli; order Caryophanales; family Paenibacillaceae; genus Marinicrinis; species Marinicrinis lubricantis. The sequence goes on along the minus strand of NZ_JBHSQV010000172.1, from coordinate 17,950 downwards.
CATTTTTAGCTGGCGGAATGTATCTAGCCGTCCAATATAAAAAGGATTTTTCATAAGCAAAAGACCGCCCTTATAGAGCTCTATAAGGGCGGCCTTTTTGATCACTTGAAGATTCGCACTTTTATTTACCTTCTTGCACGAACTTTTCGATCCGATTCTTAATTGCATCGCGTACGTTTCGAAATTGGTTCATCACTTCTTCTTCCGTCCCTGTCGCCTTCGCTGGATCCTCGAAGCCCCAGTGCCATTTCGTTACGTTCGGATTGGAGATCACCGGACAATGCTCATCCGCATGACCGCACAGTGTAATGACAACATAGGCGCGATTCAATATGTCGGGATCAATCACATTTGAAGTATGGGAGCTAATATCTACGCCAGCTTCCTTCATGACCTGTACGGCACGAGGATTTAAGCCGTGAGCTTCAAGCCCTGCACTTTTCACTTCATATTTTTCACGGCCGAGCGCCTTGAGAAAGCCGTCTGCCATCTGGCTCCTGCAAGAGTTCCCTGTACATAAGAAATAAACAATCGGTTTTTGATTCATGAATAACGCAGCTCCTTTTATGATGGTTTCCAAAGTTACTTACATGCCCTGCCGTGCCTTTGTGCGCTGCTTCGCTCGAAGCGCTGTAAAGATGACGCCGAGCACAATCGCTACAAGCAAGCATACGACGGCGATAACAATCCATACATTGATCGTTAGAACGGAGATCACCTTCAGCCACATATATAAACCCACTAAAGTAATAAACAAGGTTGGGACGGTCAGCACAATGCCAACCTTGAAGTAGTAACCCCAGCGGATTCGTACATTTTTAGCGGCAAGAACGTGAAGCCATAACAAGGTTGCCAGCGATCCAATCGGTGTAATCTTCGGACCCAGATCTGAACCGATCACATTGGCATATACCAATGCTTCTCGGATCATTCCGCTCGTTTCCGTTCCTTGAATGGCGAGCGCATCGATCATCACCGTCGGCATATTGTTCATTACCGATGAAAGAATGGCCGAGATAAAGCCCATTCCTACGGCCGCAGCGAATAATCCATCATCTGCAACAGCTTCAATCATGTCCCCTAACACATCGGTAATTCCGGCGTTTCTAAGTCCGTACACGACAACATACATGCCGATAGAGAATACGACGATAGACCATGGAGCGCCCTTCACCAGCTTCCACGTGTTGATCGCAGGACTTCTTCTTGCTACCGCCAAGAATAGGATGGCCACGACACCAGCAACGATGGATACAGGAATCGCCAGCCACTCACTCGTGAAATAAGCAATAAGCAGTATACATAAAATCACCCAAGATAGTTTGAACAGACGCTTATCCTTAATTGCATCGCTGGGATTCCGTAATTGCGCCCAGTCATAGCTGGCAGGAATGCTTTTACGGAAAAATAAATATAATACCACTAGACTAGCAATAATAGAGAAAAAATTCGGCACAATCATTCGGCTCGCATACTCAGCGGAACCTACCTCGAAGTAATCTGCAGACACAATATTGACAAGGTTGCTTACAATAAGCGGCAAGGATGCGGTATCGGCGATGAATCCGCTGGCCATAATGAACGGCACAATCATCCGCTCGTCAAATTTAAGCGCCCGCACCATTGCAAGTACGATTGGTGTCATAATTAACGCCGCCCCATCATTCGCGAACAATGCGGAAACAGCAGATCCCAATAATATAATCAGTACAAACATGACAATCCCGTTGCCATGTGCGAGCCGCGCCATATGTAGTGCTGCCCATTCAAAAAAACCGATTTCATCCAGCACCAGAGATATTAAAATGATGGCTACGAACGCTAAGGTCGCATTCCATACAATCCCCGTCACTGTACCTACGTCATCAAAGCTGACCACACCAAAGATTAATGCAATGACTGCCCCCGCACTTGCTGACCAGCCAATACCCAGCCCTTTAGGCTGCCAGATGACGAACGTGAGCGTCACTAAAAAAATGATCATTGCAGCATATGCCATTCCTGTGTTCCCCCTGAATTAACAGCATTCATCTTCATCGCAGTTCGCTTCCCGAAGTCTCTCTTTCTGCGAAGGAAGCTCGTTCAATATGGCCGAGATAAATGGCTGATCCTCAATCGTTAAGGAATAATACACCCACTGGCCGCGCTTCGTTTCCTTTACAAGCCCGCCCGATTTCAATTTACGCATATGCTGGCTGATATTCGGCTGACTCGTTTGCAGAATCTCCACGAATTCGCATACGCACATTTCTCTTTCCTGCAGCAGCTTCATTATCGTCAGACGATTTTTATCGCCTAGCAATTTAAGAATCTCGGCGGTCTTCTCGATCTCATGCATATTCAAGCACCCTCCATTCGTAAATGATTATATAATTATTTAATTATATTGAAAAGCTTTTTTTATGTTTGTTACACAAAAAAAGCAGGATCAGTCCAGATCCAGCTCATTATTTTCGATCCACTGTTTTAATAGAATGGCTTGATTATTGTGCGGATCCTTAGCAGAATAGACGAATGTCAGAATATCTTCTCTTTCCCATTCACGAAGCTGTTTGAGCAGCTCTAATTTACCTGCATCCTGCTGCAGCTCCCGCTTATATTTTTCTTTAAAAGCGTCGAACTGTGCTGGATCGTGATGGAACCATTTCCGCAATTCATGGCTCGGCGCAATCTCCTTCATCCATACGTGGACCGCCGCCTGCTCTTTCGTTAAGCCTCTCGGCCATAACCTGTCCACCAACACCCGCCGACCATCGGATGGCAATGCCTCTGCATAAACCCTCTTAATTTGGATATTGCTCACAGTAGCATGCCCCTTTCTCACGTATGATCGTAACCCCAATACAAAGATAATACATCTAGTTTGATCTAATGCGCCGGTCCTTTCAAGTTCAAAATGACAACACCGACAATGATCAACACCATTCCGATGACTGTCGTCACGCTTGCCGTTTCCTTCCATACGACAATCCCTATAATTGCTGTTACTGCAGTACCCACACCCGACCAAATGGCATAAGCAATTCCTAATGGAATTTGCTGCAGTGATAAGGACAAACAATAAAATGCAATCGCAAAGCCTGCAATCGTCCCTATCGATGGAAGTATTTTCGTGAAGCCGTTAGATGCCTTCAACATCGATGTCCCAAACAACTCGAACACAATGGCACCCGCCAAAAATAAATATGCCTTCATGTTTACTCCCTCCGTCGATGACTTTATGAATAAGATTTACCCGGTGACTGCTTCGTGATCCCGTACATTAAGAAATCCACCATTCCAGCCAACGCTTCTTCCAACGACATTCGTCTTGAATCACTTCGTTTCTGATCCATCAGCTGATACAATGCACCGACGTAGACCGAAATAAACAGTTCCATATCAAACGGCTTCAGCGCCCCTTCCTCTACACCTTGTTCAACCAGCAAGAGAATGCCATTCCACCCGTTATTCATATAGTCGTCCAGTACCTTCCACTGCTGAGGATACCGCTGCCGGAGCTCGTCTAAAATACGTACATCCTGAAATACAAATCTGCGGGGAAGAACAGTCAATGCTCTGTACAGCTTCTCCTGTAAAGAAAGCGTGTCATTAGCCATCACTTCCTTCTCTATATCCATCATATCCTTAACAGCATGCTCGACAATACTGCTGATCATTTGCTCTTTGGACTCAAAATGCTGATACACTGTCTTGGTGCTAATACCGAGCTGACTGGCCACATCTCTAATCGAAAATCTCAGGCCTCTCTGGTGAATTTCTTTGGTGACTGCCTGAATAATATTCTCTTTCATGACCGTGGATCGCCTCCCATCTCGATGCTTCTTGCAGCAGATGTTCTTGAATTCTTCTCTTGAATCAGTCTTGGCAAATAGATAAGCGGGTAAAGCATTAAAAAGAGATTCGGTGCCCACCAATAGAAATCAATATCCGCACGAATCGCCCAGAAAGCAATCGCCTGCAAGCCGGAACAAAACGTTAAACTTAAGGAAATCATACATACGGAAGACCACATCTTATTCCTCCTGTGATAGAGAATCATGCTGAGAAGGCCCGTAAACGAAATAAATAAATCGAGAGGCAGAAACGACCAGTTCCACGATACCAGCAGCGGATTATCATAATCCTTGTACAGATAAGCCTCCGGCAATAATTTCAAACCAATGATCAGCCAATAAATGAGAAATCCGATGTCTGTGATGAACATCAGGACTTTTAGCAATTTGCTCAAATCCTTCACCACCTCTAAAGATTTGGAAAACTAATAAATCATTTTGTTTTCCATGTTTTTCAGTTTACAACATCATCCCGTTGTGCGCAATATCACTTCGATACGCTTTTGACCATCCACATGTGAATGGAGTCTTACTCCTGAACTTTCCTAAAATGCCCTCGAATGTTTTCAATCTATAGCGGGAAAATAGTACCGTCAATTTCAAGAAAGGCGGCGAAATCCTATTTACTCTCGTTACCAAGCCCAATTGTATCACTGGTTTATTAGGCCGAAATGGTTTACGAAAAAATATATCCACAATCACGTCCAAGGTAGTTTTCAAATCGAAGGCTGTTATGTCTTAGATTTTGGTTCGGGAACTGGAGCGAACTGCCTCATGTTTAATCCAATGCATTACGTAGGGGTAGATCCGGATATGGAAAGAGTTCACTATGCGCGAAGATTATTTCCGCAATATTCATTTCAAGCACTTGAACCTCCTCATCTACCGGTAGAAGCTCATTCCGTTGATTATATTCTCATCATCGCCGTGCTCCATCATATTCGTTCCGAAGAAATCTCTCAGTATATGAAGGAGTTTGATCGAGTATTAAAGCCTTCTGGTACCATTATTGTTATGGAACCGTGTTTATGCGAGCAAAAACCGATCAGCAGCCGCTTCATGAAATGGTTCGATAAAGGCGAGTATATTCGAAATGAAGAAGAGTACCTTCATTTGTTTACGAGCCATCAGTATGACTGCACGGTATTAAAAAAATTCAATAAATGCTTCTTATATCATGAGCTATTTTTCTCAGCTAAACCAAAATTCGTACTGCAGATGAGATATATTCATAAAAAATGCCGAGCCAGCAGTTAACGAACTGCAAGCTCGGCATTCATGGAAGTCATTTAATCATTCAGTATGAATTAGTGCATCATTTTCTTCATCGTTTCAAGGACGGGCGACTGCCAACAAATATCCATTCCCGTCGGAGACCACCTTCACTTCAGGCGGCAGCTTCACATCTTGAACCTTGATCGAATCCCCCATATTCAATTGGCTGACATCCATCTCGATCGACGGCGGCAGGTGCTCCGGAAGTGCTTCTACCTCGATATGGGCATTTTGGATTTGTACAATACCGCCCTCTTTTGTCCCAATTGGAGTGCCTTTAAAATCGATCGCAATTTTTGTACGAATCGCTTCGCGGCTTTTTACCCGTTGAAAGTCGACATGCAGCAGCTTCCTCGTCACAGGATCCTGCTGTACGTCTTCAAGCAGCACGGTCATCGGTTCTTGATCCGGGATACGAAGCTCGATTATACCTGTGCCGCCCTGTCTCAGCCATTTTTGAAAATCATTCATTGAAATATGGATCATCTCACTATGCCCTCGTCTATTGAATACAATACCCGGCAAACGTCCGGACCTGCGCAGTCTTCGCAATCCCGAAGTATTCAGATGTGCGCGTTTCTCCGCTGGAAAATAAATGTTCATCGATTTTTCGCTCCTCTTTATCATGATCTTTTGGCTTAAATCAGCCTAAATGGATGCATCTCCCCGTTCGGGGACATAAAGAGAAACATAGCATCACCCCTCCAAATACCCTTTCATACGATTAGACATTAAATGTAAAAACCCATAAATATGCGCGAAGGCACCCCACTCGAAAATGAGTGGGATGCCTATGGGTTACTTACACCATATCACAATTCCAATATTTTGTCGACTCATATAAACATACCCATTACACTCTTCTAATCTGGCCTATTATGAATCCACTTTCGGGATACGTAGGCATTCGGCTTAAGCTGTAGCTGAACTCCTGCTCCGGAACCTCATACGTGATGTCATTCACTAGAAAATCCAGACTTACCTTCACGATCTCTGTTGTAATCCCTTCCCCCGGACAGCGATGACCCTTACTGGAATCGCCGCCGCCTTGCGGGATAAATTGATACAGACTTTCGTTCCATGTCCGGAACCGCTCCGGACGAAATTCATCCGGGCTGTCCCACAGCCGTGCATCGCGATTCGTGCCATATATATCAAGAAGCACCAGCATCCCCTCTTGGAACTCGCACCCGTTCCACTCGAAATTCCTCTTTACTCTAGCCCCCAAGAACGGTCCGAAGGGATAGTATCGTCGTACTTCATTCGAGAACATCTCAACATCATGCTTGCCTCCAGCCTGAAGTATCTCCCGGTATTCGGGATGCTCGTACAGAGCCAGTGCCGCATAAACAATGAAGGTAGAGATAGCGACAATCGGCCTCAGAACATTAATCAATTCTACCGCGGCCATGTGGCTATCCAGCATTTGACCGTTCAATTCTTTGTGATAGGCCATCTGCTGAAGCGCCGTTCCTTCCACAGCGTTGAGCTCTCCAGAGCGAACCTGTTCAATGATTCCTTGGATCCAATCCTCTGCCCGGTTTCTTGCAAGTCTTCCTTTCCAATGACGCGGGCCTACAGCCCCGAAAGCATCTACCATCGCACTGAAATCTTCTGCCCGCTCTTTCACTTCGGATTGTTTCAAAGGCACTCCCGCCCACTCGCATGCACAGCGGCAAAGGATCTCCTTCGCAGCATCGAATAGCACGACCTTCTCGAGTTTTTCCCACCTTGCGGCGGCTTTTTTCCACTCGTCCTTCACAAGCTTTACCAATCGTTTCTGCTCGGGAGGCGTCATCAGTGATAAAAATAATAGCTTTCGGTGAATATGCGCTTCGCCGTCCATGGATTGAATGGCATTCACTCCGAATAAGGTTTCCTGTACCCGCTTCGGAGCGGCTCCTTTACGCTGAAACTTCTCAGGATCATAAAACAGCTTTGCTGCTTCTTCGCCGCTCATACAGATCACGTCTTGCCCGAGCAATCTCGTGACGAATACGTCGGACCCAAATTCCTTCACACGGTTCGAGATAAATAAATATCCTTCACGGATCAGCGAAATCGTGTGGTCAAGCCCTTCTTCATGCGGAACGCGTGCTTTGGTCAGCATACATCGTCATCCCCTTCTACCGGATTCATCACCTGTATGATCACCAAGTGCTTCCACGTTTATGAAGTCCTATTGAATTTCAATCTCGAATTGGCCCTGTAAGCGGATCCTCTGATCACTGTCCATCTGATACCTGAACTCGGCACTCGTGCCGATCGTGTAGGTTCCCTTCGGCAGCTCATAAGCCTTCGCAGCATACCTCTCCATAAACTCCTCATAAGATTCTCGCTCTATGCCATGCTTATAGTATTGAAACTCTGAAATCGTGAACGGGGCCATTTGCCTCAAGTACTCATCATTCGGATTAAACGGGGTTATTTGACCCAAATCATGCATCACTTCACCGAGAACTTCCTGCTCGGCATTGATCATATAGAAACTGATTACAGGTTCACTGGAATAAAGCGTGACCGCTTCTTCCCCCGTATTTTCTAAAGAAGCCCATATCCGGATCGGTTCCCCTTCCTGGTATACCTTCTTCTCGCTGTAGATCGTCAGCTTCATCTGGCCGTCCGTATCCGATGCGTTGACCTCGGACTTGAAAGTCGGTCTGCTGTCTGAAAAATAATCTTCTGTCCAGTGCTTGAAAGGCGAATAGATGTCAATTTGTTGCGTTTCTTGATTGTAGCGGACTTCCCCTCCCATCTCTTCGGTCACATACCGAATCGGCACATAGACGTGTTCCCTGTATTGAAACAGCCGGTAATCCTCACCCAACGAACTTGGCTGTTCATTCACCGTAAGCTTCCCAGGAAAGATTGTCACCTGCACAATTCCTGTAGAAAACGCTGCCGTGATCAATATGGCGAGTCCTAGAAACAATCCTATAAGTGCTTTTTTCATCATTACACCGCCTTATCCAAATCGTTATCCTCTTGTTATGTGTATTTTTACTAGGCTTAGCGAAAATCGCGGACAAATTACTTTCTAAGGTTTAACATGACGTCCTCCCAACCACTAATCGATTCCATTATACCAGTAACCCAATATTTGTCCCTCCCATGATAAATATCAAATAATAGATTTCCTACTCACATGAAAACGTAAGACAATAACCTGTGATTGTTCAAAAATTCATTCAGAGAAAATAAAACAAAAACCTCGACCGAGTGCCACCCGAATCAAGGTTGGAGACGTTTCATCTTAAGTTTTGAGCTCTACCTATAATATTGAATACATCTGGCTTGTAATTTTAATTTCTCTTTTAGTTAGTATGATCTTAGCTTCTGGTTTTTTAATTTTCCTAGTATATATCGACTCTAATAAATCGACTTGTACATCGGTCATCTCATCATAATCTCGCCAAGACTCAACCGCAGAGCTATATTCCATTAGCTGTCTCTCTATAAGATAACCACCACATTGAATTAATCTTACGATATTATCATTAGAAAAAAGGACCTTAATTGAATTGAATCTGGATTACCGATGCTTGTGAAAAATAAACCTTGAAAGGCATAAACCGATCAAGGACCCTATCATTATTTGTTCGCACATTGATATATTACACACTTTTCTTAAAATCATAATGATTAGAGGTTCGTCTGGACGAGCTCCCTAACTCCATCATCAAACTTAGCATTGTTGATGTTAGCTCCGCTCCAAATCGCATGGTCTAACTTAGCACCAGTGAAATCAGCACCCTCAAAATTCCCATTCACTAAAACAGCTCCCGTTAAGTCAGTGAACTTAAAGCTAGCTTTCTTTGCATTTATCGCAGTTAAGTTAGCGCTCCTAAAAGTTGAATTATTGAGTGTTGAACCGATCAACTCTCCATTTGACAAATCCGCTTCATCAAAACATGCATCCAAGCACATACTTATGTTAATTCTTGCATTCTGAAGATTTGCCTTTGTAAAATCTGCTCCACTCAATACACAATCCGCTATATCTATACTTTCCAAATCTGAATTTGTAAAATCCGAGGATTCAAAATTACAATCTAAAAATGAGGCTCGTGAGAGTACTGAAGCACTCAAATTAATCCGTTTTGCTATCATATGATCTGCCATTACTTCGGAAATTTCCGCAAAGGAAAGATCCAGATCACTAATATCTATACTCTTCACGATCTCCCCAGCTGCTCTAGCTTCATGGAAAAAAGCGATGATTCCTTGTCTATCCTGAGCCATAGTCATTCCCCGTTCATTTCTCAATATATCGTTTCCATACCGCATTTGGACTAAATGAAATACTCCTTCGGTCTTTTATGTTGAAGTTTGGTAATGCAATAACCTGTGATTCTTCAAAATATTGCATTACTTTCAACCATTGATCAAGAAGCGTGTCGGCATCGACTTCCCATGGTTTATCTACTATATCAATCCGAATCCCTCCCCAGTCCAGTTTTTCTACATTTGCTGGTATATTCTGCAGGAATTCTTCATTAAACAATCCCAATACCTCACCACTGAAATAAGTTCGCGCAGAGATCCCTAATGGACCGCTTGGGCCAAAATTTACCGGTGCAGGCTGTGAACTTAAATTCATCCATCTATGCATACGCTCTCGATCCGTTTCCCACGGAATCTTGGAAGGCCAAAACATATGTGAAATCCCATAACGAGGCTTTACGATTTGCGCAATTTCGTCACATAATTTAAATATTGAAGCCCAATGCTTTTTAGGAACTGATCTAAAATCAAATTCTAAAAACGAACGAAAATTCATATTTAATTGGAATCTACCCGAATACTTAATATTGTCATTTTTTTCAAGGTAAATCTCGGAGAACACAGGTTCCTTTAATTTCACTCTTTCAACTAATTCAGATTGATTGTATTCTAACCGAACTTTTTCATTGTGCCCCCAATGTGTCGGAATAAAATCATCTAAAGAGCTGAAGACCTCCAATAGACTGTTAAGCCTATCTTCATCATTCAAGGAAACTGAGGGAAACATGGCTATCGCAAATAAATTCGGTTTTAAATTTTGATTCAAGAACGATCCACTCCCTATTATGAAAGTCACAATCCGCCACAAATGATGAACTATAGTTCTTCCCAATAACCATCGCCAGTTTCTTTATCTACCGTCCACTTATGTGTAATTTTCCCACTACCAGGTTCCGTATAATAAATTTCACTATCTTTTGCTAAAGGTGAACTTGGTCTTGGTTGCGGGGGATTTCCGTATAAATCCACTTTGTCACTGGACATCGTAACGACATGACGACCATTTGGCACATCTGAGATCATCTCTTTTTGAGCCCGCATCTGTTCATCATTATATACGACTTGGTCTTCTCCTCCCGTTTTATGCTTATGATCATGTACAAGGTCAATCTCTTTGTCTTTGTTCCTACCAATACTGTCAGGACGAGTAACATGCCCCTCACTAGATGTATGGGTAACAACCTTGTTGGAGTTATTGTCTTCCAATTCACGTCCTAAATGGTTTTTCAGCGCATTTCTACCATTTTCTTCTTCTACTCTTCCACGTTCTCTATTTTTCCTCAATCGTTCGTTTAGTATATCCCAATCCTCACGATCAATAGGTTCCTCACCGATACTTCTTCTTTCTGCTTCGTGACGCTCATATCTCGCGTCGTCGGCTGCTTTCATGTCCCCACGTGCTTCAGCATCATCGATTTTCTTCCGATAGTATTTCTCTTGGTCCGGAGTTAAGTTCTTGTTGTGTAGATTCGGCGCTCCTCCCCCGCCCCTCGCGGCTCGTTGTTCCGCTTCACGCATTGCGGCAAGGTAATTCTGCTGCACCTCCGTTTTCGGCAGCACTTCATCGGCTTGATTGCGGCCTATGCTGCCGATCGGAGCGCCGCTCGCGGTCTGAACTCGACCCATCGGCATGGCGTTAGCCAATCGATCTAGGCCTTCCTGCGCCTTCATGAGCGTTTCCTTCATGCTGTCCTTCAGCTTCTTGATCGCTTGCAGTTCATCCAGCGACTCTATCGCACTTCTCGCGGATACCATGACTTTGCCGACCGCCGCGCTGGCCGAATTCACCACCGACTTCACCGCGTCTACGGCTCTGGATGCGCCATCCATCATTTTCTTGCCCGCGCTGAAGGCATCCATGCCTTTCTTGGCGAATTTCGCTCCGGTTGCGGCTGCGCCTGCGAACGGAATCATCGCTGCCAGCGACAAGGCGGCTCCTGCATAATCACCCCGTGCGAGCGATATGCCTGCATTCGCCAAGTCCGCAATTTCCCCGACACCGGGGATCAATCCGACGACATCGAGCGCCAGCTGCACGCCGTCCAGCAGCTTGCCCCAGAAGCCGCCCTTCTCCTTCTCCGCTTCTTCTTGTCTGCGCTTCAGCACTTCCGCTTCCTGCGCAATAATCGGCGGAGTCACGGCGGCCATTTCCGCAGGGAGCGGCTCTACCGTGACAGGCCCTTTCGTAAGACCAACGATATCGATCTGATTCCCCACGATATCCGTGTTACCATCCATCACGACGCTGCTGTCCTGACATAGGAAGTAGATCGCTTCCTGTGCCTTCAGCTCCAGCTTCGTCTCCGATTCGATCTCCATCTCTTCATCCGAATGGAATAGAATCGTTTTATCGCTCTGTATCTGGATGCCTTCCGACTGATCCAGCTTAATGAAGAGACTGCCTTCTTTGGCCGTCAGCGACACGGCGTCGCCGCCGAACATAAGCTCCTTGCCGTGATTCGTACCCCAGTACTTCGTCGACGGATCCGCCATCTTCGGAGAAGCGGATCCTCCCGTTCGAACGGAGCTAATAGCCAGTGCATCCGCTTCCTTCGCACTCGGGATATACAGCTTGACGCTGTCCCCCGTCTGCGGCATACAGTAGAAGCCGCTGTTCCCTTCCGCGGTGTATACGGATGCGTAAGGAAACAAGCATGCGGTATTGGCAGACTGACTGCCGTCGATATCCAGATGAACCTTCACCTGTGTTCCGCTGACCTCGATAATTTTGCCCTGCAGGGCTGCACCGATCATCTTTTCATTAAAGAGCCGGCGCTGGCGAATCCCCTGCTCCGGAGCAAGCACAACCTCATGCTTCAGCACGCCTTCGCTCAGCCTAGAAATACATGCAACAACGGCCAGTTCTCCGCCCTGAAAAAGCACCTTGTCGCCCAGCGCGAATTCCTTCTCCGTCACCACGGTATAGCAGGTGAAATCTGCTTCCTGCCCCCCGCCGCCGTAAGCCTTTAACGTGCGATATTGAGACAGCCTTCGATCTACGATAAACGGTTCATCGTCCAGCTTCTGCCGTCTGCCTTCGGGCAAGCCGAAGTAAAACTTCGGGGCATTCGCCGCCTTTTCGGGTACCAGCACAGCGCCAAAATGGGACGCCATCCGTTTCAAAAACTGCCAGTCCGTCTCCAAATATTGTAATGTAAACCCGCCCAGAACGGAAGCGTTCGAAGCGTAATCGATGCAATCCGATCCGTCATAGGCACCTATCACTTGATCGATTAATCGTTCATAGGACATGGACGCATCCTGGAAAGAACGGGTATGCAGCTTTAGATCCAATAGACTCGTATACGATACGCCCTGCAGTTCCAAATAATAAATGCCGCGTACGGTCTGCACACTAATTTCCGAGACTACACCCTTGAATATGGGCTTGTCTGCTCCGCCTTCTTCGATCACATACACTTCCACCTGGTCGCTGCTGGATGCCTGCTCGATATACGAATCTCGCATTTCCTCCGGAATGATGCCTGTCAGCAGCAGCCGCGCATGCTCCCCCGCCTCCTGCACGATGTCCAGCCGGCTCAAGCTCTGAAGCTCATAGGGCATGACGAGCCGAATGTGACCGTATCCTTTCGCCTGAACCATCGTACTCAACTAGCCGACCTCCTCTCTGCCTGCGTCCTTTTTTTCTTCTTCCCATTACAGCTCCTGTCCGTCATCCTCGATTGTGATAATGCCTTGATGTATGCAAGTTGTGGTCGATTTACTGAGCAGTGCCGGCTGTCCTTCGATGATTTTGTCGCTTTTGCCATTCGTCCAAGGCATTTGGATGACGGGCTTGCATGGCATCGGTGTAAGTACATGGTTGTTCGCCTTCGTCGCCTCATCCACTTCCGGATTTTTAATCGTGCAGCATAGGCCGAAGGGCATAATGTTCACATTCGGCTTATAATCCATCACATTCATCTGTGCTTTCTCTTTAATGTATACACCATGACTGAGCGGCATCGTCAACCGCGTGCGCATCGTGCCGCAGTTGCATGTCAGTACGGCGCCTGCAACGACATAAGACTGCTGATCTCCGCCATTTTCTTTGACACCCACATTCATCAGGCGATTCCTCCATTCTCCTCGTATATTCCCTCGATTCGAGTCAACCGAACGCCGATAAAATCTCTCCGAAGTATACTCTCCGCGACACCTAGACTGACAATGAACAAATCCTCTCGAATGCCGCCCACCTTCATCATCGGCTGCAGCCCTGCCATGCGCTCATCGATAACCGGCCTCTTCAACGAGCCGTCCTTATGAAACTCGCTTTCGTTCGACAAGCAGTGCACCTCTGGCGCAGCCATCAGCCAATATGGTTCCTGCCTTAACCTTTTCAGATCCGTTAACACCACCGGCTGGAATTTCAGCTTCTTCGAACAGCGCACCAGTAAACTCTTAAGTCGATCCGACCATAACGTCACGGGATGCTGAATGAAATCAACGAACAGTCCGCCTTGCAGCCTCTGCTGTTCTTTGATCGGAAACTGCAGCACCCAGTCGTCCATCTCCCCGATCCGCTCTAGTGTTAGAAGCTCCCTCGGCACCGCTCGGGAAATACCGTCCGGCTCCACAGCGTGAACGAAACGCTCGTCTTGAGATATGATAAAATAGCTCAATCGCTACTCTCCCTTTCGTACAACCTCAGTCCATCCAAATCACTGCTTGACGCTGCTCATCGCTAAGCGGCAATATCTCCCGGTAAGAAGCCGGAAGCACGGCACCGTCCATGCGAGCGCCCTGCCACTGTGCATCGTCGAGACGAGCATTCGTAAACACAGCTCCTCTCAAATCCGCCTCGGATAAATCAGCGCCGGTCAAATCCGCTTCGACAAAACGAACCGCCGGATATCCTGGCATATCCCAATGGGCCGGATCTGTTAATCCTTTGGCGCCTAGTGTCCCTTTCAGCCTAGCCCCTTCCAGCCTGCAGCCGGAGAAGTCAGCGCCATGAATCAGGCTGCCGGAAAGATCCGAGCCCTCTAGATCGCTTCGTCCGAAGGAGGTGCCAATCAGTACACATTGCTCCAATCGGCTTCGGCTCAGCCTGCATGACCGAAACCAAGCATAGCGCAAGTCGTTCCTGCTGTAGTCGCCTCCCGCAAGATCCAGCTTCTCGAAGGCTTCATAGGCATAGGTGTATTCCTTCCTTTCCTCGAGCCACGCCTTAACAGCTTTATCCTTACGCGGCCTGCGATCTTCCTTGAATACGACCTCGCTCGCATCCCAATACTCGCCGATGCGCACCTCCACCTCTTCCGCCCGCTCCAGCTCCAAGAATTCCGGCAGCCGTGCTGCATGCTCCATCGCTTTTCGGCCGAGCCGTACGACGTATTGGTGGAATTTGACGGCTTCCCGAAGAATGATCCGATCGACATCCGGCTCCACAATGGCCCCCTTGTAGGCAGGGGCCTCTAGGCGAAGCTGCTCACGTAACCTGCGCACATAACGGAACGCCCAAGAAACATCGTACGAACCGAAGCTGGGCTCACGATCTAGAAACCAGCGCTGATCTGCCGCTTCAACCAAGTACACATCTCGTCCGTCTGCCAGCGCGGTTCGCAGCATGGAAAACGTAATATAAGCGATCGGCGCTTTTCCAGCTTCCTTTTGCCGCTTCCGTGCCTGAAGGCAAACATTCCGAAACGCCTCCACAAATCCAGAAGTCCATCCGTCGCTTCGCGCATCGTAGTCCCTCTCCAGCGACAGCAGCGTCTCCCGCACCCGCGGCTGGACTACGTGCTTCTCAAAATGCAGCATCGCCTCTTCTCTCATGCACTACATCCCCCCAAGCGTGACTGATTACGCCACAACTAGAACACTGAAAGCTGCGGCATATGCTCATTTCAAACGACTGACCGTTAATTCGTCTTCAATTCCTTGCCGACAATGCGCGTATCTCCGTCCAGCAGCATATTGCTTTCCTTGCAGGTCACACTAATTTCTTCCTTCGCACTGATGACAATCTTCTTATCCGATTCCATCATGATATCTTCCTTGGCCATGATCTGTACCTTCTTCTTGCTGAATATTTGAATGCCATCGTCATCGCTGAGCCGAATATACACTTCGCCGTCTTTACCGGTAATCGTAATCTCGCTCGGCGACATCATCAACTCCTTGCCGGATGCGGTACGGAAATATTTAATATCCGGGTTGCCGACTTTATTCGTTTCACCCTCGTCCGAGTTTTGCCGAACCGAGCTGATGGCGATGCCGTCCTTTTCCTCCCGGCTCGGAAAATAGATCCGTACATAGTCGCCCATCTCCGGCATACAGTACCAGCCGCTGCTGCCTTCTGCTGTGTAAACTGAGGAGTATGGAAACCACCTTGCTTCGGAGGCGGACTGAGCGCCGTCAATTTCCATATGCACCTGGACCTGATCGCGCGAGACGCCAATCACTTTACCTGACACCGAGGCGCCGATTAGCGTATCGTTGTATCGTTTGATACAGCTGAGGCCATTCTTAGAGCACAAAACATACCGATGCTTCGCCATTCCATCAACCAACTCGCTGTATGCTTGCCGGACATAAAGCGTACGGCCCTTAAAGCTGACTGGACTGCCCAATGTGAACACATCGTAAGTCTCTACTTCATAATCAATATAGTCATTCTCATCCGCCGCGGCGCCGTTCTCCACAGCGACACGATAATCCGCCATGCGCTTATGGATCCGGTAATGATAGTTTTCCAGATTGAACTTCGCCGAGTCATCCGCAGCACCGACGCTCAGTTTCGGCGCATCAAAGGCAGAAAACACAAATAAGCCGGCACGATATCTCGAAGCGATGCGCATGAGGAACTGCCAGTCCGTCTCCTGATACTGCATCGTGAATTCTCCGAGCGCAGCACCGCCTGAAGCTTCATCAGATGCATCCCCGCCCGGATAGGCAGCAATCACCTGCTGAAGCAAACTGGCAAACGTCATCGAGTCATTTTGAAAAGAACGGCTTTTCCGCTGCAGATCTAGCGAAATAGAATGAGAGACGGCTTCCACCTCGATATAATAAATGCCCCGAACCGCTTTGACCGCAATGTTCTGCACAATACCGCTGAACAATACGGCGCCGCTTGATCCGCCCCCCTGCTGCTTGACCTTGATTTGCGTCCCCGCTTCCGCGGATGCGACGTAGCTGTCCTTTCGCTCCTCCGGCACAATTCCCGTAAATGTCAGTCGGGTATGTTCATTCATCGACTGCGTCAGCTTCAGTTCCAGCAATCGAGTCAAGGCAAACGGTTCAATGACCAAATTGTCATATGCAATCGCTGACGTACTCATCATTCCATCCTCCCTTGTTCATCATCTGGTATGCGCAGCGAGTGCATGATCCCCAGTGATACTGACTTCCATTTCTCCATATCCTTTTTCAAACAATGGAACGTGCACAGCAGCGCCTGTCCTCTGCAGGATGCAAAAAACATCAGCTGATACAAATCAGTGTCCACAACCGGTACGATAAAAGAACGGTAGCCTACTTTCCTGCCCGCTACGTCTACCACATCCTGCTCCAGCCAAGTCGCTCCAGGCTGCGTACGCTTCAGCAGCTCGCCAATCGCTTCTGTAAATTGTTCGACCTCCTCGTCCTCCAGCAGCGTCTGCGATAGGTTAAACGCTAAATTCGTCGTTGTACTTTCATCGGATAAAATCAGCTGTGGCCTGCGCTCCGACGCATATTTCAGCTTCGCTGCTTCCTCCGGCAGCTCGTGAAACGTCTTGGGCAAGCGAAGATGAATTTTACCGTCCAAAAGCGTTCGTTCCTCGAATGGAATCCACTCGTTTCCGATTTTGACAAGCGGTTGATGGACCAGGTCCAGTCCTTCCAATGCAGGGTCATCAGCATGTTCCGTTTCTGCCCTCTCTGCAAGCTCTTCCGCATCCAGCATCATAGCCCAAATCTTTTCATCCACCTGTTTCCCCAAGACGCTCCACGTCCTCTCCATCTCATTGGTTCCATCTGCTCCCTGCATACCTCCGCAAACGATGATCCGCATGATGTTAATACCGAATCAATCGACAATCATTCGCTGTGGACCGCCTGCGAAATCGTGCTTATGCCTTGCTCTTCCCCTAAGCTTATCGAGGATGCTGCCAAGCCTGCGGTACAGCTCCATATTGGAGGCATCCCGAAGCTCCACGCCTAAACGCCGCGAGATATAATGAAGAATGAGCTCCCGCTCCGCCATCCCCCGGTTCAAGCAGGTCATCGCGAACGCCACGTCCATCGCGTCGTTCGTTCCGCTTTTCATCACCTCATTAGCAAAATAATGAAGAATGAAAGGGTTTAAGGTGCTTCGCCCGATTCCCGAATAGGGTGTATGAATGACATTCATCGTATTGAATTCCGTGGAGAAGTCGGCAAAGCTGTTATAGTCCATGCGAAGCTTAGCCCCTTCCTTCAGCTTGAAACGTCCTAATTCGGGCTTGCTGAACGATTAAAAAATCCAGTAACAGCAAGGGTTTGAGGCATTCTTTGTCGAATTCATATGCAAGGAAATCGTTGAAATACGATGAAAAACCGTGCACATGGAGGATGACGATCATGTA
>NZ_JBHSQV010000171.1:0-56327 GCF_042658665.1 Marinicrinis lubricantis | reverse complement strand
ATCGTCATCCTCCATGTGCACGGTTTTTCATCGTATTTCAACGATTTCCTTGCATATGAATTCGACAAAGAATGCCTCAAACCCTTGCTGTTACTGGATTTTTTAATCGTTCAGCAAGCCCTAAATAAAAGAAAAAAAGTGAAGTGTGAAAAGGTATGAAGAGTAAACCGCTAAATGTACGTCAGAAAAACCGCTGGAAAGCGACAAGAACCGTTCTGCAGGTTTTCGTTCTGTTGTGGGCAGGATGGTGGATCTACAGCTCGATCTATCATACACAGGCTTACGTGGAGCCGGATCGTTCGACATGGCAGAGCAGAGATGGATTCATCGCACTCAGTTATTTCGGAGTAAACCGTACGGGCGGCGCCAAGCTGGTGGACAAGGAACTGCTGGAAGAGCATCTTCAGACGCTGTCTGATCAAGGTTATGTCACGATTTCTCAGCAGGACATTTTGAATTATTACCAGGAGGGCACGCCGCTGCCGGAGAAGGCGCTGTTCTTGGCGTTCGAGGACGGACGAAACGATTCGGCCTTATACGCGGAGCCGATCTTGGAGGATCTATCGTATAAAGCCACCATGATGACTTATGCGGAAAAGATGGAGAATCATGAACGCAAGTTTCTGCGTCCCAAGGACTTGAAGAAAATGCAGAAGACCGGATATTGGGAATGGGGGACGAACGGTTACCGCCTTTCCTACATTAATTTATTTGATGCTGAAGGCCGTTTCATGGATGTTATGGATGACAGTGAAATGAAGAAGGAACAGGATATCGAGAAAATCGCTTATTACAACCATTATTTGATGGATTTTATTCGTGATGAGAATATGATCCCGGTAGAAGATCGAACGGAGATGTCTGAGCGGATCGACCGTGATTACGAGCTCTTAGAGAAAGATTACATCGATGCGCTCGGCGAAGTGCCCCGCACCTATATGATCATGCATGCGAACGCCCTCTACGGAGGGATGAATCGACTGGTGGAAGAAGCGAATGTGCGCAATATCGAGCGGCTGTTTCAGATGCACTTTAATCGCGAAGGCACCTCTTATAATACGGGAGACGAAAGTCTCTATAATCTGACGCGGTTACAGGTAGCCCCGTACTGGTCTACGAATCATCTTCTCATGAAAATACAGAAGGATACCGGCCAGAAGGCTGAGTTTATAGCGGGAGACGAGGATCAGGCGCAGCAATGGGAGCTGGTCAGCGGTGCCGTGCAGTTTAAGGGTGAACGGATCATCCTTACGTCTCCTCCAGGCCAGGCGGGAATGATGATTCTCAAGCAAAGCGGCGACGATAAGGCGGATATCCGGTTGACGGCAGAGCTTGCCGGCAATGTCGTGGGGCAGCAGTCATTCTATGTCAGGTATGACCGTAAGCAGGATGCATATGTGCGCATACGCATTCATGATAATCGGCTGATCGTGGAGCAGAAGAGTGCACAGCAGGAGCAGCCGGAAACGATCTATGATCAGCGGCTAGGGGAGGTTCATTGGAGCTCGGAAGATCTCGCCTTCGACAAAGCTTCAGTCTACACGCGGGAACAGACGGCAGCCGGATCCGAAATCGAATATGATGACGAAGGCGAATATCCGATCAACATTCAGCAAACGCGGAAGCTGGAAATCACCGTACAGGACGACCGGTTAACGGTTATCGTGGACGACGAGAAACGGTTGGATCAGCATGCGATAGATGGCAGCCTGCTGAGCGGCGGCGTAGCGCTGCAGGCTGAATACAGCGAGATGAATTTGAAAGATGATATTTATGACGCGATTTTTGATCGCATGACTTTGGAAGCGGTAGGAGACCAAGGTGAAGTGGAGGAGACCTTGTACAGCAATAGGCTGACAGGAATTCCTTCATTAAGAAATAACATAGAAGAGAAGCTGGATTCGTTGGTGAATTGGGCCATTGATGCTTTCTAAGCGCAGGGCGGCAGGGAGAGGACGACAAGCATGAGAACAAGACAGAGATGGTTGGCGGGGCTGCTGGGCGCTGCAGCGCTTAGCTTCATATTGGCCTGCGAAATGAAACAGAGCAGTTATACATTTGAATCTTCAGATCCCTCTGCAACCGAAGCTTCTGTTTCTTTATCCGCATGGGTGGTGGATTGGCAGCTGGATATGGGAATACATGATTTCACTGCGCTATCCGATCGCTTATCCGGCCTTCATTTGTTCGCGCTCTATTTTAATGACCGGGATGCGCTTCATTTTACTCCCGAACTGAAGGAAGAGCTCCCTGAATTGCTCGAACGTGCACGGAAATCACCCGAACTGGACGTTTACTTAACGGTCGTGAATGACATATGGCGCGCAGATGGTACAGCCGTACAAAAGGACACCGATTTGGTGACCCGCTTGGTCGCCACGGAGCAAAGCAGGCGCCAGCATGTTCAGGATTTGGTGGATGCTGCGCTCACCTATGGCTTCGATGGGATTGAAATCGATTATGAACGGGTTGGCGATACGGATTGGGAGAACATGACGGCTTTTTATACAGAGCTGTATCAAGCGTTGAAGGCAGACGGAAAGAAGCTGCGGATTTTGTTTGAACCGAGTGCGCCTCTAGAGGAATTGTCCTTCACGCTTCCTGATGGCCCGGCTTACGTCGTGATGGCTTATAACCTGTACGGTTACCACAGCGGACCTGGACCGAAGGCGGATCGGGAATTTCTGAAAAAGCTGGCCCAGAGAGTGAAGGACATCCCAGGCGGTATCCATGTGGCGCTGTCGACCGGAGGCTTCTCATGGACGGAGGAAGGCAAGGTGACGGCAGTGACAGAGCTGGAAGGGGAGAAGCTTGCAAAGCAGTACCAAGCGAACCAGCAAAGAGATCCTGCCAGCGGTGCAGTTTATTTCGATTATACCGATGATGCGGGCAACCGCTATACCGTCTGGTATGCAGATGCAGAGACGTTCGAGATGTGGATCGAAACCTTAAAGGAAGAGGGAATTGACAAGGTGGCGTTGTGGAGGCTGGGGGAGCTGGGTCAAGGAACACTTCAATATTTAAATGAAGTAAAATGACATCGTTGTTCTATAGTCAGCGCCGATTTAAAAAAAGAGAAGCAGCGCAAAAAAAGTACAGTGAAACGAGAAAAGTCTTGGTGCACAAGGCTTTTTTTTGTTGCAAAAGAGTGGAATAGACGCGCAGGTATGAACCCGTGTAGGATAAAGTAGATCATCTCTGCAATCGCTTACACAGACACCTCAGAGGTACATAATGAAATACCTAATGAATTGAGGGAGTGATGTGAAATTGGTGAAGAGCAGAAGAATAAGGCAGTGGTGTGCTGTTTCCTTAGCCCTGATTCTCTTATTCTCGTCTGTGCCTTTTGCTGGAGCTGAAGGCATAAGTTCTGAGGGCAAGATCTTGTATGACAGCACAGATTTCGAGAATGAAGACGTTTGGGGATTTGTTCCCGGCGGAGGAGCTAGTGCTGATGTGATTGAAGAAGCGGGTGGCAACTCCTACCTCTCTGCGAGCGGATCTGGAAGCGGTAATCGTTCCATCGTTAAGGCGCTGGACGAACCAACGAATGCTGCGGAGGTGTTGTTCACCTTCGATTGGAAACCGGAAGAGGTGTCAACCGCGGCCAATTCCAGTGAGATTGTATTCAGAGATACGAGCGGCACTCCGATCTTTCGGTTTGTGAAGGAAGGCGGACCGCAAGGGCAAATCCGGTATGGCATTGGGACAACTGGAATCGACCTGTCTCAGACGCAGACGGTTACAGGGGTTACCTACGGCGGCACTTGGCTGACCACGAACATTTTATTCGATTTCAACGCCGAGACGGTTTCTGTAACGATGCAGGATAAGGAAAATCCCGCTAACCGTTTCGAAGCGGCTGGAATCGACTTCAGTGCATTGAACTACGTGAACCGCATTGCCGAGATCGCCATAGGCGGCAATCGGGCGAGCGGCCAATCCTTGAATTTCACGACGGGACTAGACAATGTATCCGTCTATGTTTCCAGTGAACCAGCTCCTGCGCAGGGGGACAAAAATATAGTTTCGATCGTAACAGATTATCGTACACATATTCAGCTTCCTCTGAACGTGACCAAAGAAGAAGTGATCGCACTATTCCCAAGCACGGTCGATGTGAAGGTGGAAAATGATGCGATCGTCCAAGGCGTGGGCGTCAGCTGGGACAGCGCCGATTTTGATTCGACTGCGCTCGGAACGTACACCTTTACAGGGATTTTAAATATTGAAGGAATCCCTAACGTTTCGAATGAATTAGACATTCAAGCCTTCTCCCAGGTTGAGATCGTAGATGCGGGGAAAGCGCCGGTCATTCCAGGATATGAGACGGTGCATTACACCGATTTCGGTGATATGGTGGCTGTCGTCCCGGTAAATTGGGGCTTTACTACAGCCAATTCGACGCTTTCGATTCATACGGATGAGCTGGAAGGCAACCTTACTCCGAAGCTGCAGTACAGCCAGGTGAACCAAAGCGGAGGGCGCGTAGCCACGAAAATCTTGGATCCTGCGGTCAAGGGACTTCAGATTCTGCTTAAGTTCGACTGGTATCCGGGAGAACTGAATGACAAGGGCTCGCATCCGAATGAGAACGGAGGAGAGCTGACGATTCTAGACAGCTCCAACCATGTGATTTTCACCTTAAATAATACGCGGAATGCACCGCTGCGATATTATGTTGGCGGTAAAGCTGAAACGGCCGTAAATACCGGATTCGTAGACATGAATACATGGTATTCGGTCGAGGTGAATTTGGATTTGGGGCAAAATGAAGCACAGCTGAAAATCACGGATCCTCAGACGGGTCAGACCGAAAGTTACACGTCCACAATGGGGGGCGTCGCCTTCGATGGTTCTGTCGGATCCATCAAGCTGGTCGGTCTCCGTACATCCGGCAATAACATTACGTGGACGACGTATCTGGATAATTTGGGTATTTACCAAGAGCCAATTTCAGGTGATACGATCGTTACGGTAGATCAGCTGCCGTACCATAGGGTTTATGTGGGTGAAGCTTCACAGGCGATCGATTCGATTGGTTTGCCAGAGAACGTCGCTGTGACCTTGGCGGATAACAGCAAGGCGATGATTCCGGTGGCGGAATGGGTATCTGTCGGCAAGCCTTGGAATGCTGCGGAACAAGGGGTATACGAGTTCAAAGGTACGCTTGCAGATACGGACGGCGCTGTTAACACCCTCGGGAAAACCGCGACGATCTATGTATATCATCGTTTGTCTCCGCCGCAGACGGCAAGACAGACGGAATGGTTGGACAGAGGCGCGATTGCCCTCAAAGCGGAGGATGGCATATTCATCAGTTGGCGCTTGCTGGCGGATGAATATGATCAGGACATCACCTTCAATCTGTATCGCAACAGTCAAAAATTGAATGTCGAACCGCTCCATATCACGAATTTCTTAGATGCTGATGGCAGCTCCGGAGATACTTACACGATCGAGACGCTGCAGAACGGGAAGGCGATGGACACATACGATGTGAGTGCGCTTGAGGACGATTACCTTTCTATTCCGATGCAGAAGCCGGAGGACGGGACGACCGCAACCGGAGAATACACTTACAGTATCAATGACAGCAGCGTTGGCGATCTGGATGGTGACGGTGAGTACGAGGTGATCGTGAAATGGTATCCCTCCAATGCGATCGACAGCTCCCAGTCAGGGATGACAGGCCCAACGATCTTTGACGCGTATAAGCTGGACGGCACGCTGCTGTGGCGGATGAATATGGGGCTGAACCTGACGTCCGGCGCTCACTACAACCAATTCATTGTCGCGGATTTGGATGGGGACGGAAAGAGCGAATTCCTTATTAAAACCGCGGATGCAACGACGGTATACGGCACAACAGACGGGGTCTTTGACAGCAGCAAGGTGATGAGTGTCATTGGCAATCCGGATGATGACGGAAAATGGGTGAATGACAGCGGCCACGTATACGGCGGACCCGAGTATATTTCCGTATTTAACGGGGAGACCGGAGAAGTGATCGATACGATCGATTATGTCTTCGCGCTCGGAGATGTAGCTTCTTGGGGAGATACGTGGCATAACCGCTCCGACCGTTTTCTCGCGGGGCTTGCTTATCTGGACGGGGAGAAGCCTAGCGCTATTTATGGCAGAGGCTATTATGAGCGAACGACCTTCGCCGCATACAGCCTTGTAGATGGAAAGCTGGTTCAGGAGTGGACATTTGACTCAGCTGAAGAAGGCAGAGGCGGCGGCTTAGGCTATCACAGCTTGGCTACCGGAGACGTAGATAATGACGGCTTCGATGAGATCGTTGCGGGTTCATTGACGCTGGATCAGGATGGAACGATTTTATATATGATGGATGGAGAAATGGGCCGTGAGCAAGGCTCGCATGGCGATGCGCTCCATGTCGGCGCTTTCGATCCGGATCGTGAGGGACTTCATGTCTTTGGAGTTCATGAGGTGCCCGCAGTCGCTTCACTGGAATATCACGATGGTGCTACAGGAGAGACGTTGATGTCATTCTACGCTTCTAAGGATACGGGACGCGGATTGGCGGCCAATATTACTTCACATCCAGGCTATGAGTTTTGGGGAACCGGCGGCGACCAGCCGGAAACGGGTGGAGCGATCTATAATGTACAGGGTCATGTCGTAGCAGACAGCTTTCGAAGTGCGTCTCTGCCTGTGAATTTCGCACTGTATTGGGACGGTGACCTGCTTCAAGAGCTTTTGGATCAAACTACGATCTCAAAGTACAACGAAAGCACGGGAAAAGCGGACATGGTTAGAGAATTCGAAGGAGTCGTGAGCAATAACGGAACGAAGGCGACGCCGGCCCTGCAAGCGGATATTCTCGGAGATTGGCGAGAGGAAGTGCTGCTGGGGACGACGGACAGCTCGGAGCTGCGCGTCTATAGTACGACGATTCCTACGGATTACAGGCTGTATACGCTGATGCATGATACCGTCTATCGGATGGGCATCGCTTGGCAGAACACGGCGTACAACCAGCCGCCGCATATCGGATTCTATCTGGGCGAAGATATTCGGGAGACGGTGCTTCATGGGGAACTGAACGCGCCGCTTGTCTCCTATACGAACAAGCCAGAGCTGGAAGAACCGGAACAACCTGGTGGGCCGGATCCGGAGGAACCGGGTAATCCAGATCCAGAGCAGCCTGGTGGGCCAGATACGGAAGAGCCCGGAAGTCCGAGCTCGCCAGGAGGGATTTACTTCCCGACCATACCAAGTCCTGCAAAACCGGAAATTTCGGTCAGAGAAGATGGAAGTACAGTGATTCAAACGAAGGGCGCATGGAATGATGAAGCCCAGCAGCATGAAGTGAAGCTGGATGAGGACGTACTCCAAAATGCCTTGGAACAAGCAGCTGAGCGTGAAGATGGCAAGAAGCGGGTGAGGATCGAGATTACGGAAGAAGCGGAGCGAATCAGCATTCAGCTGCCGGTAAGTGCCGTACGTTCATCCGCCGATCACGAAGTGATCCTCGTCAGCAGCTTAGGAGAAATTGTTCTTCCTTCGAACATGCTGGGTCATCTGGAGCTTCAGGTTGACGACATAATGGAGCTGATCATGAACGATGCGGCGGCGGAAGAGGCAGAGGACCGCAAAGCTATTGAACTCTACATTGAGCTGAACGGGGAGAGACTAGAGTGGCGTAATGCAAATGCGCCTGTCACGGTATCGCTGCCGTATGAACCGTCTGAAATCGAAGAAGCGAATGATGAGTTCCTCGTCATTCAGTATATTGATGAGGAAGGGAATCGAACGCCGATCACGAACGGACGTTATGTACCGGATGACAGCAGGATGGTATTCACAACAGATCACTTCAGCAAATTCGCTGTTTCTTACATTCATAAAACGTTCGGTGATTTAAGCGCACATGGATGGGCGAAGCACGAAATCGAGGTGCTTGCATCCAAAGGCATTATTCAAGGGACGTCGGAGCTGAGCGGGACATTTAGTCCAGAGGCCCAAATCTCTCGTGCGGACTTCCTCATTCTGCTCGTCAAAGCACTTGGATTGAAAGCGCAGGCAGATCACAGTTTCGCGGATATTCGTCCGACGGATTACTATTATGAAGCAGTAGGCATTGCGAAGAAGCTGGGGATTTCATACGGCGATGAGAATGCACTGTTCCATCCTAGGGCGGAAATCACTAGGCAGGATATGATCGTATTGACAGCGAGAGCGCTTGAAGTGAGCGGATACGAACTGGGTGTGCCGGATGAATCAGTGCTGGATCGTTTCAAAGATCAAGACGACATTGCAGATTATGCGCTGCAGGCTGTATCAGCACTCGTTCAAAAACAGCTGATCGTAGGCAGCCATGATCGCATGAACCCGCGGGGCCTTGCAACGAGGGCCGAAGCAGCCGTGTTCCTTTACGGTGTGTATTCCATGTTGTTTTCGTGAACATAGTATAGGGCAGCAATAAGCTGCCAATCTACCCCCTTACGGTGGACAGTTCGAAAAGAGTTCATGGTGTCATGAATTCATGCGACTGCCTGCTTGAGGGGGTTTTTTAGGACGATTAACATTTATCAACTATATCTAAAGGTTTTCCTAAGTTTTGAAAATCGTATTGTAGAACGAAATGCCTAACGGTAGAATGTTGCAAGGCTGACATGAGTACGGAGAAATGCGAATGGTTTTTTCATCTGGGTCTTTTGACGGAGTTGCTGTGCATTTCGCGATATTCAAAATGAATAAGGGTACAGCTGAATAAATGGAGGGGAACAGATGAAAGCGATAAAACTCATACTTGTGTTGTTATGCAGCTTCGTGATGATCGGAGTAGGAAAAGGGCTTGAGCCTGTTCGCGCAGCAGGTGAAAATGAGCCTTCAGTGCTCTATTTTACAACAGGCTTCAGCCTAAGCGGCAAAGTCAACAAGCTGGAACTAAAGGATGGGGCAGTGCCTGAAACGCTGCATGGCTTTTCATGGGATGCGCCGGAGGGCATCGTCGTTGATCAAAAGGGTGAATACATCTATTATTTGGTTCGAGAAACCTACAACCAAATATATAGATCCGGGATCGATGGAACGGATCGAGAGATTATTCATGTGAATGATCGATACATGCATAGTCTGTTTTTAGATGAGATGAACGATAAGCTTTATTTTACAGATGGTTTGTCGGGTACTGGACCCAATTATACGGGAGCAATTGCTAGACTAAGAAGTATAAACCCATCAGGCGGTACGGTACAGGATATTCACGTTACACCGGAGGATGGCTTTCAGGGATTCTCGGCGATGACGATCGATCAACAGCAAGGAAATGCATATCTTCTTGATATATTCGGTAAAAAGCTTCTCCGTCAATCGTTAGCCGGAGGCGCACCTGTTACGCTAATGGAGTATAATGATTGGTTCGATCAATTTATCGATGAGACAGACCGCAAACTGTATTATGCGGATGCCAGAAGCATTTATGCCGTCGACCTTTCAAATCTGAATTTTGATTGGCCGGAAACCATTTATACATCACAAAATGAAATCATCAGCATCACCAAGGATCCGCTGACTGGCGATCTATACTTCGCTGAATTCGTGGATAGTTATACAAGCCATATCTACCGGCTGGAGGAGGGCAGTTCCACTGCAACGCTGGTTGTCACAACAGGCTATGTGAATGACATGGTCATCGGGAAAGCTCCACCGACGTACACCATCGCACCAATCGTGAATACGACGCTGACAGAGCTGGCGGCAGGCTATGAATCTAGTACGCAGGAGACGAAGAATATCACGATTAAGCGTACGGGGACGGGCACATTGAATAACGTGTCGGTGACCTTGAGCGGAACGAATGCGGACTCCTTTGAGTTAACGCAGCCGGCGGTAACAACGTTGGACAGCGCAGCGCCGCAAACCACGTTCACGGTGAAGGCGAAGGACGCTCTTGCGGCAGGTACATATACAGCGACAGTGACAGTAATGGCGGATCATATGGAGGATGTCACTTTCCAAGTGACGCAGGTCGTACATTCGTACACAATCGAAGCGATTGCCAATCAGACGCTGACAGAGCTGACCACTGGATATGTACCGGGTACGCAGGAGACGAAAGATGTCACGATTACACGAACGGGTACGGGCGTGTTGGACAATGTAACCGTGTTGTTGAACGGAGCGAATCCGGATGCTTTTGAAGTGACACAGCCATCCGCCGCGGAACTGGATGGTACAAACCCATCAGCTTCGTTCACCTTGAAGGCAAAGAATGGATTAACCACGGGAACTTACACGGCGGTCGTTACCGTCCGTGCGGATTATATGGCGGATGTGACTTTTAATGTGATCCAAGTCGTGAATCCATCCCCAGATGCACGGCTGAGGGAGCTGCATTTATCAGAAGGCACACTCTCACCTGCTTTTCATTCGGAAGTATCGGAATATACCGTGAGCGTGCCCTATACTACCGATCGCATGACGGTAACGGCAGAGACATATTATGAAAAGGCAGTCCTGCGTGTCTACGATAACGAGCTAACAGGTCCGATATCATTAGAAGTAGGCGTAAACCGAATCAAGGTGGAAGTAACAGCTGAAGACGGTGTGACACACAAGAACTACACAATCGACGTGACACGGGCACCATCAAGCAATGCTTCGATGAGCTCCTTATATTTGGCAGGTATTCCGCTAAATGAGACGTTTCAGCCTAATCTCTATCAATATACTGCAAATGTGATGAACGACGTGTATGGTACGTTGGTATATTCGCAAGCCGAGGATCCGAATGCCACGATTGTCATGAAGGTGAACGGCCAATTTGCGGTGAGCCCGATTTCACTTGTAGTAGGCTCCAATGTCATTGAAATCGAGGTGACGGCACAGGACGGAGTGACGAAGCAAACCTACCTAATTGACGTGACAAGGGAAGCTTCGGGCAACGCTCAGCTTAGTCAATTGATCGTCAGCGAAGGAGCGATGTCGCCCATCTTCCATCCATCAATCTATTCATACTCAGCCAATGTATTCCATGAGACGGAATTCGTCAGCGTGACCGCCTCGGTCTATCACGAAAATGCAACGTTGACGGTCAACGGTGTATTGACGACGAGCGGTTCATCGGTTCATGTTCCGCTCTCGCTTGGAAGCAATCTTGTGAGTATCATGGTCACAGCAGAAAATGGGATCGATACCGCCAATTACACGGTATTGATTTGGCGGGAGCTTAGCAGCAATGCCGACTTGATCGACATCAAGATGTCGAGCGGCACGTTGGTGCCGGATTTTGAGGCGGCAAGAACACAATATCAGCTGGAAGTGCCTCATGATATGACGGAAATCAGTGTAACGGCAGCAGCACAAGACGCAGGCGCAGTCGTGAAGGTCAACGGAATCGTATGGCCCAGCGGAGTCTCTTCGTCACCTATCACTCTCTCCGAAGGCGAGAACACGATCACGATCGAAGTAACGGCACAGGATGGAGTGACGACGAAAGTCTATGTGATTCAAGTCATGAGACAGAGTGCTCCTCCCACAGAACCCCCGCCGCCAGTGGAACAGCCCGGGGACGGAGAACCGTCTGAAGGCGGAGGATCGAATGAAGGAACGCGGGCAGAAGATGAAGAGAGCCCCAATGACAACATTTCAGAGGAGCTTCCGTCCGTCATGGAACTGACGATCGGTGGTAGTTCTTATCACGAGATTTTAGAGAGCACGAAGGTAACGGAGGAAGGCCGAACCAAGCTGCATATCGGTTTTGACGCCGGGGCATTTTATACAGCTCTTGAAGCCATCGAGGACGAAGCCGTCGTAAACGTAATAGTAAAACAAGCCGCAGATGAAGTAACGGTTGCGCTGCCGGTGAACGCCCTCAAGATGATGGCCGATAAACGCATCGTACTATTCATTCATACGGAAAACGGAAACTATAAGATTCCGGCGGAAGAAGTGATTTCGAACAGAGCAATCTCGCAATTCGGAGCAGCCGATCTGGAACAGTTAACGGTGACGTTCACGATCGCGAGAAGTGATGACACTCAGTTTGAAATGATCGAGCGAACTGCGAGTCGGAGAGGATTTACGGTTGTGGCGCCGTTAGTAGATTTCAGCGTGACAGCTTCTTATCACGATCAGACGGTAGAATTGAACCGATTTGGAAGGTACATTCGGCGTGAAATTCCGCTTCGGGCAGAAGTAGGGCGTGAATCGATCACCACGGCAGTCATTCAGGAAGCGGACGGGACGCTTCGTCACGTACCGATGTATATCACTGCTGATGGGGGTCAACACCTAGCTGTCATTCACAGCTTAAGCAACAGCACTTATGCCTTCATTTCTTACCCCGTACAATACACGGATACGGTGAACCATTGGGCGGGAGAAGATGTGCACGACCTTGCCTCCCGAATGGTGGTCAGCGGTGTTGGGCAGGGCCGCTTCAATCCGGATGCGGCAGTGACGCGAGCGGAATTCGCAGCGATCATTGGCAGAGCGTTGGGCCTTCCGACGTTATCGGGTAGAGCTGAATTTCATGACATCGAAACGGAACTGTGGTATGCCGGGTCGATTGCTGCGGCACAGGAGTACGGCATCATTCACGGCTATGAAGACGGAACTTTCCGACCGTCGGCAACGATTACCCGTGAAGAAGCGATCGTGATGATCATGCGGGCGTTGAGCGTTGCGAGTAGTTTGATCGATATGAGCGACGATCAGGTGCAATCGCTGCTGTATAGGTTCACCGACGGTAAGCAGGTGAGTGGTTGGGCCGCATCAGTTGTAGCCTCTGCAGTGCAATCGGGATTGGTGAGCGGCTCGAACGGACAATTGCGACCTATGGAGGTTATAACAAGAGCTGAAGCGGCATCCATCGTTCGCCGTCTGCTCCAACAGGCCAATCTGATCGATTGACCAAAGATCTGGATCGATTGAATTCATAAAGCATCGAAGAAAGGATCGCTCTAGGGCCCAAAGCCTTAGGGCGGTCCTTTTATAATTACGCGAAGGGCATAAAAGCTGGCTTAAACTCTCCACTGAATTCATGCACGTCCATTTGTTCCTCTCATTTTTACAGATCGAATCATGCAAACAACTGGAATCCTGAACGTCAACCATGATACACTGATGGTAAAATGCACCACACGTCAACCTATGACGTTTCGCTAACATCGATCATGCAGATCCATATTTTAAATACATAAAGAAAGTGAGTGCAAGCATGAACAAAAAGAAGCTTTTTAATGATGGCTGGGAGTTTGCCAAGAGCGGTTTAGAAGTGTCAGATCACGCGGGCCTTTCCTTTGAACCGGTGGACCTTCCGCACGATTGGCTGATTTATAATAGTTTAGATCTCTATGAGAACAGTATTGGCTGGTACCGCAAGCGGTTTAATTATAAGAAGGAAGAGCGGGAGCAGCAGCTTCTGCTCAGCTTTGATGGCGTATATATGGATTCATCCGTTTATGTAAACGGACAGCTGGTAGGCGAATGGAAATATGGCTATTCCTCATTCGAACACGAAATCACAGAAGCCGTGATTGACGGAGAAAATGAGATCCTCGTGAAAGTAGTGCATCAACATCCCAACAGCCGCTGGTACTCAGGTGCGGGCATTTACCGCAATGTGTGGCTGAAAACGAGAGATCTCAATCATCTCGTGACGAATGGTCTTTACATTACGACGAAGCAGGACGGAAGCTCATGGCAGGTTGAAATCGACAGCGAGTTGAATCTGACGGAATCCGCGAAACTGTCCCATACCCTTTTGGTTCAGGGGCAGAAGGTTGCAGCCGTATCGGAGCAAATTGCTGTGAATCAGGATACATCTATACAGAACCGGCAAATCCTAAGCGTCGAAAATCCCCAGCTTTGGAGTCCAGATGAACCGAACCTGTATCAGCTGGTCACAGAGCTGCAGATCGGCCCGGAAGAGAAGACGATCGAAACGGTAACAACGAACGTTGGCTTCCGCAGCGTGGTGCTGGATCCGAATCAAGGCTTCCTGCTTAACGGCAAGAAGGTGAAGATCAACGGCGTATGCGAGCATCATGATCTGGGTGCTTTGGGTGCTGCATTTAACATTTATGCGCTGCGCAGAAGATTTGAAATTTTAAAAGCGATGGGTGTCAACGGCATTCGGACCGCGCATAACATGCCTGCGAAGGAACTCATGGACTTAGCCGATGAGATGGGTATGTTCGTCTGCTCCGAAGCGTTCGATATGTGGGAGCGGCCGAAAACGACTTACGACTATGCACGTTTCTTCCATGAATGGATGCCGATCGATGTGAAAAGCTGGGTGACCCGCGATCGGAATCATCCGAGCCTGATCATGTGGAGTATCGGGAATGAAATTTATGATACGCATGCGGGCGAGAGAGGGCAGGAAGTGACCCGGATGCTGATGGACGAAGTTCTGAAATACGATCCGAAGCAGAATGGACGAGTGACCATTGGTTCCAACTATATGCCTTGGGAGAACGCGCAGAAGTGTGCCGACATTGTCAAATTGGCCGGCTACAACTACGCGGAAAAATATTACGACAAGCACCACGAGGAGCATCCGGATTGGATCATTTACGGCAGTGAGACAGGCTCTGTCGTCCAAAGCCGGGGAGTTTATCATTTTCCGTTCGAGGAGCCGATTCTTGCTGATGACGACGAACAGTGCTCTGCTCTGGGGAACAGCACGACAAGCTGGGGTGCGAAGTCCACGGAATTTTGCATTTTAGCGGAACGCGATACGCCATACTCCCTCGGTCAATTTATTTGGACCGGATTTGATTATATCGGGGAGCCGACCCCGTACCATACGAAGAACTCTTATTTCGGGCAAATTGATACCGCGAACTTCCCCAAAGATTCATATTACATTTACCAAGCGGGTTGGACGGATTATAAGAAACAGCCGATGGTGCACATTTTCCCGTACTGGGATTTCAACGAAGGTCAAATGATCGACGTCCGTGTCGCCTCCAATGCGCCGAAGATTGAACTGCAGCTGAACGGTGAAACGATTGGAACGCATGAGCCGGAGCATCAGCAGGGCACGAAGCTTGTGGGATGGTGGAAGGTGCCTTATACGAAAGGCGAACTAAAAGCCATTGCCTATGATGAGAACGGCAATATCATTGCGACAGATGTGAAGAGGTCGTTTGGCGACGCGAAGAAAATTCGTCTGTCGGCTAATAAGACGCAGCTGACTGCAAACGGCATGGATTTAATTTTCCTTGAAATCGGCATGGAAGACGAGCAGGGTAACCCCGTTGAAAATGCAAACAACAGAGTACGGGTAGAGGTGTCGGGAGAAGGCCGCTTACTCGGACTAGATAATGGTGACAGCACCGATTACGACCAATATAAAGGCTTAAGCCGCAGACTATTCAACGGCAAGCTGATGGCGATCATCGGAGCAACCTTAGGAGCTGGGAAAATTCAAGTAACGGTCTCCTCTGAAGGTATGGCAAGCGAAACGGCCGAATTTGAAGCATTGCCTGCGGCGGAGGAAGCGACTCAAGGCATTTCTGCAAACATGAAGAACAAGGAATTGCCGATCGTGATGGGCACAGGCAGCGAAATTCCGCTGCGTAAAATGGAAATTGTCAGTGAAGCAGGCCAGCAGCTGGATGAAACGAAGCGGGAAATCGCCGTCCGCGCGAAGCTGTACCCCGAAAACACTACCTATAAGGAAGTGGAATGGAGCGCGGTGAACGATGCGGGCATCGAGTCCAATATCGCTAAAGTGGAAGCGAACGGGCTTACAGCGAAGATTACAGCATTAGGCGACGGAGAATTCCGCATTCGCTGCATGAGCAAGAACGGCAGTGACAAGACGAAGCTGATCTCCCAGCTGGAATTTAAGGCGACAGGACTCGGAACAGCTTACAAGGATCCGTACGGATTTATTTCCGGAGGACTGTATGATGAAAGCAAAGGCGATGTCGGCAGCGGTAACGAAAGAGGGGTAGCGACAAGCAGAGACGGCGAAAGCTATGTTGGCTTCCAGTCGATTGATTTCGGCCCGTATGGCTCGGATACGATCACGATTCCGATTTTTGCATTGTCTGGGGATGGCCATTCGCTTCAAATCTGGGAGGGGGTTCCCGGTGAAGAGGGCAGTGAACTGCTGGCCGATGTCGTATACCAGAAAGAGCCGATTTGGAACGTCTACCAGGAGGCAACGTACCGTCTGTCCAAGCGGCTTCGGGGGATTACTTCGCTCTACTTCGTAACCCAGGACAAAATTCACATGAAAGGCTTCTCCTTCGATCGTCAAAGCCGTGCCTTTGAACAAAATATGGCGAACGCCAGTGATCAAATTTATGGAGATACATTCGTTATTACAGAGCACAGCGTCGAGGGGATCGGTAATAACGTGTCGCTTGAGTTTTCCCATATGGACTTTACGGAGGCAGGCACTTCGAAGCTGACCATCTACGGCAGATCGCCTATCGATAAAAATACGATCCATATTCGTTTCTCTGGTGAGGGCGGGGAAAGCAATCAGCTTGTCGAATTCACGCAGTCGGAAGGGTATGAAGAGCGCGTATTTGATCTGGAGCGAGTAACAGGCGTGCAGAAGGTCACGTTCATCTTCCTGCCAGGGTCGAATTTTGATTTTGGCTGGTTCCGTTTTGAGAAGCAGGAAAGCTGAAGGTACGTTTAAATCATATTCCGTTTTGACAAAAAATGAAGTTGTATGATAAGATAAGCGGAATACTATAACACATAAAAGCGTAAAAGCACGAAAGTGAAAATGCGGCACGATACATTACAAGATACATGAACGAGGAGACTGCGAAACATGAGTGACAATTTACCCAAAATATTAGATTGTACGATTCGTGATGGCGGACTGGTCAACAATTGGGATTTCAGCGAGGAGTTCGTTCGCAATTTGTATGAAGGCCTGAACGAAGCTGGCGTCGATTATATGGAAATCGGCTATAAGAATTCGCCTAAATTGCTGAAGGGTGCCGACGAAGCGGGTCCTTGGAGATTTTTGAACGACGATTTTCTGAAGAAGGTGATTCCGCAGAAGCTGAATACGAAGCTTTCTGCATTAGTGGATATCGGACGTGTGGATGAGAATGACATTCTTCCGCGCAGCGAAAGCATGCTGGATCTTATCCGGGTCGCTTGCTACGCAAGAGATGTGGATAAGGCGATCCGACTCGTGGAAATTTTCCATGAACGGGGATATGAAACGACGCTTAACATTATGGCGCTGTCTAATGTCATGGAGAACGAGCTGACGGAAGCGCTGGAGCAAATTAAAGATTGTCCGGTCGATGTCGTGTACATCGTCGATTCCTTCGGCAGCTTGAACAATTCGGAAATTGAATATTTCATTGAGAAATTCAAGAAGCTGCTGCCGAATAAGAAGCTGGGCATTCATGCGCACAACAATATGCAGCTGGCGTTCTCGAACACGCTTCTTGCCGCGGAGAAGGGAGTCGCTTATTTGGATTCCTCCGTTTACGGCATGGGCCGGGCGGCGGGCAACTGCAACACGGAGCTGCTCGTTGCGAATTTGAAAAATCCGAAATATAAGCTTCGTCCGGTGCTGGATATCATCGAACGCTTCATGGTGGAAATGCGGGAAAATTGGGAATGGGGCTACAACATTCCTTACATGATCACCGGCACATTGGATGAGCACCCGCGCACAGCGATGGCTCTTCGTGGCAGCGCGGACAAAGATAAGTACGTCGATTTCTACGATCAATTAACGCTGCCGGAGGTTTCTCCCCAAGCGAAGAAGTAAATAGAAGTTAGAGAGCCGCTCTCTGATTTATAAAGTGACTCCAAGTGAATAGAGAGTTAAATGGGTTAGACGAGGCATGAGCTCGGTATTGCACCGGGTTTATGCCTTTTTAATTTGTAAATATACCACTCATTATGTTATATCTATGTTAGGTTTAATACCAATAACTAATATATAAACTAACATAAACAAAATAGTGCTCTCATATGAATAGGTTAAGTGTTATGAAAGGGGTGGAGTTTGTAATACTGATGTGCGATTTTACTACATCGTGAAAACCTATGATAGGGAGAGGAGTTTTTCGCCATGAGAGACGTTGTTTTTTCTTTTATGATTAAACGCAGTACAGCCATTATACTTGCCTTGATTTTAGCGTTATCGGTACCGGCTCTGCCGAAAGCATCCGCCGAAGAAGCATTTTCATTCGAAGAGATTACAGTGGAGGAGCTGCAGGCAGGATATGCAAGTGGAGAATATACGGCGGAGGAAGTCGTGCAGGCTTACTTGGATCGAATTACAGAGTATGAACCGAGCTATAACGCATTTACCATGATGAATCCGAACGCTCTGGAGGAAGCACGAGAAATCGATCGCCGGCGTGCAGCAGGTGAATCGCTTGGGGAACTGGCGGGCATCCCGATCGTGATTAAAGAAGCGGTGGATATGGCGGGATTTCCGTCGACAATGGGCTGGGAGCCGCTGAGCAAGGAGAAGGGCGGCATCGAGCTCATACCGGAGAGGGATGCGCCTGTGGTCGCCAGATTGAAAGAAGCGGATGCGATTATTTTGGGGAGAACGAATATACCGGCTTTTAGTTCCTCCGGTACTCGGGCAACAACGAGCTGGGACGGAGATACGTATAATGCGGTCGACAAGAAGCTTGTGCCAGGAGCTAGCAGCAGTGGTACCGCTACGGCGGTATCAGGGAATATGGCCGTGCTTGGTATTGCTGAGGAAACAGGTGGTTCCATCCAAAACCCAGCAGCCGCACAAGCACTTGTCGGGATTAAACCGACCTTCGGTCTTGTGCCGAACGCTGGAGTCGTTCCACTAGCCGGTAGTACGCGTGATGTCATTGGGCCGCATGCGAGAACGGTATACGATGCTGCTGTTATGCTGGATGTCATTGCCGGCTACAGTCATGAAGATCCGAAGACCGTTGCATCCATCGGCAACATACCGAAGGGCGGATACACATCCAAGCTGAATAAGCAGGCTCTTAAAGGCAAGCGCATCGGATTGTACGGACCCGGTTGGAGGGATCAAGAACTCACAGTGGAGACACAGCAGCTTTATGATCGGGCCATCGAGGAATTGGAAGCACAGGGTGCCGTAGTCGTTCCCGATCCATTCGCCGGAACCGGTTTCGCTGAATATGTGAAGTCCGCTGGAGGCGTCGGAATCGAATCGATCATCTATGATATGGAAGATTATTTAGAACGACTTGGGCAGAGCGCCGCATTCAACTCGGTTGAGGAAATGCTGGAGATGACGGGAGAAAATCCTTCGGTATTAGATCGATATGACGGTGAGATGCCAGACCCTGATTCTGTTGCCGATTTGACTAATTTCGTAGAGGTTCGCACCCAATATCTTGAATACATTAACGAAGTGATGGAAAAGCACGATTTAGATGCGCTCGTATTCCCTCAAATGTATAAAGAAACGCCGCTATTGGACAGCGAAGACAATATCGGAGCGACGACGGTATCTGAAATCAATATTGCAGGGATTCCTCAGGTCAACGTTCCTGCGGGATACTACGAAAGCGGTTCTCCATTCTCTATCGCCTTCGTAGGAAAAATGTGGAGCGAGGCGGAGCTGCTGGGCATGGCATACGATTACGAGCAGGCGACTCAGTACCGCAAGGCGCCGAGGCTAGTGGCTGAACCATAATATAGAGAACAGCGGGAAGGCATTATTCCCGCTGTTTGTTATGTCAGTCGTCCAATTGTTCGATGATTCTTCTCTCGAAATCGCTTGGGTGTTACCCCAACGTGCTTTTTGAAAATTTTCGTGAAATAGCTTTGGTCGGTAAAATGCATCCATGAGGATATCTCCGATATCGGGGTTTGAGTGAGCGAAAGCAAGT
Organism: Marinicrinis lubricantis; assembly: GCF_042658665.1. Classification (NCBI taxonomy): domain Bacteria; kingdom Bacillati; phylum Bacillota; class Bacilli; order Caryophanales; family Paenibacillaceae; genus Marinicrinis; species Marinicrinis lubricantis. The sequence goes on along the minus strand of NZ_JBHSQV010000171.1, from coordinate 36,492 downwards.
TTTTGGCCTCATCGATCCGCACCTTCTGGATGTACTCGGTCATCGTAATGCCTGTTTCCTTTTTGAACAGCTTGGACAAATAGCTTGGATTTAGCTTGGTGTGGTCTGCTAAGTCGTTCAATGAGATGCTGTCGTATAGATGCTTGAAAATGTAATTTTTACAGACCGTAACGATCCTGGAGCTGCTTTCCTCTTTTGCCCCCAATACTTTCTCGGCAAACGCGCACATTGCTTCCTCCACCAGATGATTGATATCGTTGATCTGATGCACTTCCTCCACCTGCTGAATGAATACATCGCTGAGCGTATATGCAATTTCTGGATGGAGCCCTCCTTCCATGGCGGACCTGGTCGCGATCGTAATGGCGGAAATCGCGATATTTTTGCGGGAACGAAGAAAACTGGATTTCGATAACACACCGAACTCTTCTTCCGGGATCGCACCGAACGATTTCCGCACCTCATCGACTCTTCCTTCTTTAATATGGTTAAGCAGCCGTTTCTCCACTAATGGATCATGGTGAAATACCACCTTCTGAAGCCGCTTAGAGACCTCAATTTCGGGAGGCTCGATATGAATAGGGCTTCGCTTCAGCTCCTTATTTTTTTCCAAGACCTGATCATACGACCATAACGTGTGATTCACCATGTAGTGGACGAGGATTCCCATATGGATCAGCTGCTCTTTTTTTATCACGGGTAAAGAATGATAATACCGAATAAAACCTGTTCGATCGGTATGCTGAGGATAGTCGCTGAGCAGTCCGGCAATTTCCCGATCCGACAGCGGATAGGTCGTGGACGGACCGAGCAAGAGCGTACCCCGATAGATGCCATCCTCGTGTATATGAATACATATAAAGTTCTCATAGAAAGGAGTGGTTGCCACAATCGGGAAGTCTAATGACGTATTGATATGCAAGGAGCTTGAACGGAATAACCGATCTTTATGATGGAGATACAACGGATTGATCGTATAGCTGGAGGTGAGCTCTAAGAGCGGCTTTCCTTTCGTGTCCAGCAGAAATACGGGAAGATGGAACGATTCCGATATATGACTGCACAGTGCTTGCAGCTCATGGTTCATTGCAGTTCCTCCTCAGATGGAACACCGGTTTGAATGCCTTTTCAGGATATGTAAAAATAATACCAAAAAGAAATAATAAATACCATAATCGTGATCATAGAAGGCATATAATAAGCTTAGAAAGCGGTATCATAACGGGATCATTTTATACAAACGAGGAGGATTTCAAGATGGCAAGAGATATACGTCAATTGATCGATCAAATGACATTAGAGGAGAAAGCAGGCTTGTGCTCAGGCTTGGACTTCTGGCATTTAAAAGGCATAGAAAGATTGGGTATCCCATCAATCATGGTAACGGACGGCCCTCACGGACTTCGCAAACAGGCAGAAGGGGCCGATCATTTGGGGATTTACGACAGTGTGAAGGCGACTTGTTTTCCTTCCGCAGCCGGGGTTGCCAGCTCATGGAATCGGGATCTCATTGAAAAAATGGGAGCTGCTTTAGGCGAGGAATGTCAGGCCGAAGACGTGGCTGTCCTGCTGGGACCTGGAGCGAATATGAAGCGTTCGCCGCTGTGCGGACGAAACTTCGAATATTTCTCCGAAGATCCTTATCTTTCTTCCGAAATGGCGGCACATCATATTCAAGGTGTTCAGAGCCAGGGGGTTGGAACTTCGTTAAAGCACTTTGCCGCGAATAACCAGGAGCATCGCAGAATGAGCGTGGATGCCATCGTGGACGAAAGAACGCTCCGTGAAATATATCTTGCCAGCTTTGAAAACGCGGTGAAGAAGTCGCAGCCTTGGACAGTCATGTGCTCGTACAATAAAATCAACGGTGAATACACTGCAGAGAATAAGAAGCTTTTATCGGATATTTTAAGAGACGAATGGGGCTTTGCGGGTTTTGTCGTTTCCGACTGGGGAGCCGTCAATGAACGTGTGGACGGCTTAAAAGCTGGTCTGGAGTTAGAGATGCCATCCAGTAAAGGGCAGGGCGACAGAAAGATCGTGGAGGCGGTGAAGAACGGCACCCTTTCTGAGGACACACTGAATCGTGCAGTTGAGCGCGTGCTGAATATCATTTTCAAAGCGGTGGACCACAAAAAGCAAGATGCCGGCTATGACAAGGAAGCGCACCATCAGTTGGCCCGTGAAGTCGCCAGAGAAAGCATGGTGCTATTGAAAAATGAAGATGGGATTCTGCCGCTGAAAAAAGAGGGGAGCATCGCCGTGATTGGGCAGTTTGCGGAGAAGCCTCGTTATCAAGGAGGCGGAAGCTCCCATATCAATCCGACGAAGCTGGAGAACATTCTAGAGGAAATCCGCACGTCGGCGCCTGGCGCGAATGTGACTTATGCGCAGGGGTATGAATTAAAGAGCGACGACATCGATGAGCAGTTGATTGCGGAAGCCAAGGAGGCTGCAGCTCAAGCGGATGTTGCGGTGCTTTTCGTCGGACTTCCAGACCGCTACGAATCGGAGGGGTATGACCGCGAGCATTTAAATATTCCAGCGAACCATCAAGCCTTGATCGAAGCGGTATCCGAAGTGCAGCCGAATCTGGTTGTCGTGCTGAGCAACGGGGCTCCGGTAGTTATGCCGTGGCTGGGACGAGTGAAAGGTCTGCTGGAAGCGTATCTAGGCGGGCAGGCGTTAGGCGGAGCGATTGCCGATTTACTGTTTGGGGATGTCAATCCAAGCGGCAAGCTGGCGGAGACATTCCCGCAGGATGTTCGTCACAATCCGTCTCATCTGAACTTCCCAGGTGAAGGGGATCGGGTGGAGTACCGCGAAGGTATTTTTATCGGCTATCGCTATTATGACATGAAAAACATCGAGCCGTTGTTCCCGTTCGGTTTTGGATTAAGCTATACCACCTTTGAATATTCCAACCTCCAAGTGAGCAAAAAGGAGATTCAAGATACAGAGACCGTCGAAGTATCGGTGAAGGTTAAAAATACAGGCAAGATGGCGGGCAAAGAGATTGTTCAGCTCTATGTACGGGACGTGAAGAGCGAAGTCATTCGACCTGAGAAAGAACTGAAAGGCTTTGAAAAGGTCGATCTTCAGCCGGGCGAGGAAAAGACGGTAACGATGGTGCTGGACAAAAGAGCTTTCGCCTACTACAACGTGGATCTGAAGGATTGGCATGTGGAGACAGGACAATTTGAAGTGATGATTGGACGCTCGTCCAAGGATATTGTTCTGCAGGATACGGTGAACGTAAAATCCTCCGTTCGCATTAAGAAGAGAGTTCACCGGAATACAACGTTCGGAGATTTAATGGCAGAACCGCTCCTTGCGCCAATCGTGAAGGAGATGCTGGCCAAAGCGAATGAAGGAAGTCCGTTCGCCAGCATCGATGAGGACTCGGATGCAGCCGGCATGTTTGAAGCGATGATGAAATATATGCCATTGCGGGCGATGTCTTCCTTCAACCCTGATCAATTCACCGAGCACATGCTGAATGAGTTTATCGAGCAATTGAACAAGGTATTAGAAGGGTAAGCAAGGAGAAAGCGTAACCGAACTGATAAGAGATAAACGCTAATGACAACAAAGCGGTAATGGGTGGATGCATCCATTGCCGCTTTTTTTTCTATGAATTCGGGCTGAAGGAAGTGGATGGTAGATGAGGATGAAGTAATTGCATAACTATACATGTCATGAAATATTACATAAATTTATGATTTAAGACGCATTGTATAATCCAATTTGGTCCGATTTCACATAGTGTCTAATGGATTGTGGTGTTTTACTAAGTATAATGTCACATAAGATAACAAATATATATCGGCGTTAAAACAGAATCAAAGGAAGGGGAGTGGAAGGCATGGAGAATACGATGGCGACGATCTTACCGGAAATCGATATAGATCGGGTAACCATGAAATACCGCACGGATGCTTCCGAGGTGCTGGCCCTTCAAGAAGTGACGATGAACATTCGTCAAGGGGAATTTGTTTCTCTTCTAGGTCCGTCAGGGTGTGGAAAAACGACGCTGCTGCGCATTATTGCAGATTTGATACAACCGACAAGCGGCAGTGTACAGGTGGCAGGCGGGACAGCTAGAGAGGCGAGACTCGCGCAAAAATACGGCATCGTTTTTCAAAACCCGGTCCTGTATGATTGGCGAAAAGTACGTGAGAACGTTACGCTCCCTCTTGAAATGATGGGGGTGAAGAAATCAGAGCGTCGCCATCGGGCGATGGAATTATTGTCGTTAGTCGGTTTAGAGCATGCGGCAAGCCGCTATCCTTGGCAGCTTAGCGGCGGGATGCAGCAGCGTGTGGCGATTGCCCGTGCGCTTGCGATGGAGCCTGAAATTCTTCTAATGGACGAACCGTTCTCCGCTTTAGATGAATTTTCAAGAGAAAGGCTCAATGAGGAATTGCTTGCGATCTGGAGTCAAGTGAAGAACACCGTCGTGTTCGTAACACACAGCATTCCAGAGGCGATCTTTCTATCGGATCGAGTGTTTGTTCTTTCTCCGCATCCCGGACGACTGTCGGCGGTCGTTGACATATCGATGCCAAGACCGAGAACGAAGGAGATGCGTCAAAGTGAAACATTTTTCCGTCTTATTGCGCAAATTCGCGGCAGTTTTGAAGGAGTGTAACGGCGATGAAGGAGTCAGGAGTATTCTTGCGCGAACGTTTACTGCCCATTGTCGTTTGGGTGCTGGGGATTTTGCTTGTGTGGGAAGGAGCCTCCTGGTATTTGCTGGAGGTGAGGCAGATCCCCCTAGCTCAGTCGAAGCTTCCGTATATTCATGAAATCGCTGCGACCTTTACGACTTACGGAGGGACATTAGCGAAAGAAGGGTGGGTCACCTTCATGAATGCGGCATACGGCTTTTTGCTTGGAGCCGCTGCAGGTTCGCTGCTCGCGATATTGATGAGTCTATCCAAGTGGGTGGAACAGCTGGCATTCCCCTATGCAGTCGCTTCGCAGATGGTTCCCGTCCTTGGACTTGCGCCGATTGTCTACGGCATTGTGCGTGATGAAGAGACGGCGAGAATTTTGATTTCAGCTTATATCACCTTTTTTCCTGTATCTCTAAACATGCTGAGAGGATTGCGCAGTGTATCTCCGGCTTCATTGGAGCTGATGCATTCATATGCAGCCGGGGGGAGGACCATCTATTGGAAGCTTCGCTTTCCTGCGTCGCTGCCGGGTCTGTTCAGCGGGCTGAAAATCGCTGCTCCACTGGCCGTAACCGGGGCGATTCTCGTCGAGCTGATGGGAGCGAGCAGAGGGATAGGCGTCATTATGCTGCGCAATCTGTATTACGGACCGTCACATGTTTATATGTTTTGGTCCACGGTCGTCGTTGGAGCCTTTTTAGGGATTTTCTGTTATGTGTTGATCAGTGCAGTGGAACGAATCGCTGCGCCTTGGCAGCCTGAGTTTCGAAACAAAGGAGGCGATGGATAGATGGTTGGCGTTTCAGGAACGGAGCTGCAAGAGGTACGAACCGAAGGGATTAAAGCTGTACCTCGAGAGATGAGGATATCCAAGAGATCGCGCCGGAAGCGCAGACGTTTTACGGCCGTGGGGCTGCCCGTGATAGCAGGATTATGTTTTCTCGCTTTATGGGAATTCGAAGTATTCCACCGACTGTTCCAGTTGAGGACATATCAGCTGCCTCTGCCCTCAGACATCGCCAAGGCCATCCGGGATCATGTCGACCTGCTCTTGTCCTACACCGGCTATACTCTAACTGAAGCGGTGCTCGGCATGCTGCTGGGCTCATCGATTGGATTTGTGGTCGCCTTGCTCGCCGCAGCGTGGCCGAAATGGGGGTCAGCCAGCGTGCTGATCGTTGCTTCCTTGAATGCGGTGCCGATCGTCGCGCTGGCTCCCATTATGAATCTTTGGTTCAGCGATGGAATGGGCTCGCGCATTGCCATTGTCACCGTGACAACGATGGCCGCTATGGCGATCAATGCTCACAAAGGCATGAACGCGGTCGATCCGCTCGCGATGGACTTAATGCATTCCTATGCAGCGAAGAAGCTCGAGGTATTTCGTTACTTAAGAGTCGCCGGAAGTCTGCCGTATGTTTTCACCGCCTTGAAAATCAATGCGACGTCGAGCATGATCGGTGCCATTGTAGGTGAGTTCTTCTATTCCTCGAGAGGGCTCGGATACCTGCTATCCAACTCGATTAAAGTGGCTAAGATGCCGTTAGGCTGGTCCTGCATCGTGCTTGCTGCCGTTGCCGGAGTCATATTCTATTTCATCATAGAACGGTTGGAGAAATGGTGCATCCGCTGGCATTCGTCCCAGCGCACTTAAACCGAAGACAGCACATCCGATAAGGAAGGAATCCGTACCCAAATACCTTCCGAATCTTCATGATATTATTTTTGCCACGTGCAGGATGTGAACGAAAACGTGAAAAGGTGGAGGGAGAAAACAGATGAGAAATAAGGGAAAACGAAGCATACTGACCGCGGTTGCTGTACTTCTCATGGTTTCAATGCTTGCGGCATGCGGGGGGAATAATGGCAGCTCGAACGACTCGGGATCGCAGCCATCGGCGAATGGAGGGGGGGACGGTGCGGCAGGAGCTTCCGAAACTGTTGAGGTGAAGCTGCAGTTGAAATGGGTGCCCCAGGCGCAGTTTGCCGGTTATTTCGTGGCACAGGAGAAAGGATATTACGCCGAAGAAGGGTTGGAGGTCGAAATACTGCCGGGAGGTCCGGATATCGTACCAGAACAGCAGGTGGCCAGTGGCGCGGCGCATATCGGCGTAGATTGGGTGGCGAGCTTGCTTGCTCATCAGGAACAAGGACTCCCGCTTACCCAAATTGCTCAAATCTATCAGGAGAGCGGTCTCGTGCTCGTCTCGAAGAAGGAGTCTGGCATCACTTCAGGAGCAGATTTGAAGGGTAGAAAAGTAGGTAACTGGATGGGTGGCAATGAATTTGAGGTGCTGGCGCTGTTCGATAAGTATGGTCTCGATTCTACGAAGGATTTGGAGTTCGTGAAGCAGGGCTTTACGATGGACCAGTTCTTGGCTGGCGAGCTGGATGCCGCATCAGCCATGACGTACAACGAGTTCCAAGTGGTGCTGAGCGAAGGGATTGCAGAAAGCGATTTGAATGTCATCGACATGAATGCTGAAGGGGTGGCCATGCTGGAAGATAATTTGTTTGCCAACTCCGACTGGCTTTCGGGCAACAAAGAGACGGCTGCCAAATTCCTGCGTGCTTCTTTGAAGGGATGGAAGGATGCGATTGCCGATCCCGAACAAGCGGTGGATATTGTCATGAAGTCGGTGGAGGAAGGAAGCACCTCAAGGGATCATCAGCTGAAGATGATGACGGAGGTCGCGAAGCTCGTCGCGCCTGAAGGCTTTGATTTGAACAACTTGGGTTGGACCGATGAGGCGATGTTCAAGCAAACAGCGGATATCGCATTGCAGTTTAATGTCATTCAGAACGAGCCGGAACTGAGCACAGCATTTACGAATGAAATTGTGGAAATGGCAAGAGATTAAGCGTTTTGAGAACGACAAGAGATAGAGCGACTAGTCCATCTAAGCGAAGAGGCGTCCGTCATTAGACTTGTTGGAAATGGAGGTGCATTTTCGTGAGTGCGAAGGAAGCCGCCACGCAGGGACACTCCAAGCAGCGTATGCTGGAGAAGGATAGGAAATATGTGTGGCATCATATGTCACCGCATAATGAAGGTCCGATGATTATCGTCTCTGGAGAAGGATGCTGGCTGACGGATATGGACGGAAATCGTTATTATGACGCCATTTCGGGATTATGGTGCGTGAACATCGGTTACGGCCGCAAAGAAATGGCCAAGGCCGCTGCCGAACAGATGGATAACGTAGCATATGTGCCGATGACGCAAGCGCATATTCCCGGAATCGAGCTGGCCGAGAGGATCAGTGAATGGCTGGGCGGCGGATATCGTATTTTGTTCTCCAATTCCGGCTCAGAAGCCAACGAAGCCGCATTTAAAATCGCCAGACAGTATTTTAATCAAATCGGTCAGCCGGAGAGGCATAAATTCATTTCCCGTCATCGAGCGTATCACGGCAGCTCTATGGGCGCTTTGGCTGCGACGGGCCAAGCGCAGCGCAAGATGAGGTATGAGCCGCTGGGGACGGGATTCCTGCACGTTCCACCACCTTATTGCTACCGCTGTCCATTTGGACAGAACAAGGACAGCTGCCGTATGGAATGTGCGGAAATATACGACCAAGTCATGGAGTGGGAAGGAGCGCAAACGGTAGCAGGTGTCATCCTAGAGCCAGTCATTACCGGCGGGGGGATGATCGTGCCCCCGCAGGATTACATGAAGCGGGTCAAGGAGATTTGTGACAAGCATGGCGCACTTTTGATCGTTGACGAGGTTATTTGCGGTTATGGCCGGAGCGGAAGGCGATTCGGCCACCACAACTTCGGGGTACAGCCGGATATCGTAACGATGGCCAAGGGACTGACCAGCGCATACAGTCCGCTCTCGGCGACCGCGGTACGTGAGGATTTGTATGATGCGTTTCGGCTGTCAGGCGGTTTAGACCACTTTCGGCATATTAATACCTTCGGGGGGAATCCGGTGTCCTGTGCCGTCGCGAACAAAAACTTGGAGATCATAGAGCGGGAGCGGTTGGTGGATCATGCAAGCGAGTTAGGGCGCAGACTAAGGGACAGGTTAATGAGCTTGGCTTCTCACCCTTACGTTGGGGATATTCGCACCTTCGGTTTTGCCGCAGGTATCGAGCTGGTGGAGGACAAAGAAACGAAGAAGCCAGCAAGCTCCGACCTGATAGCCAAAGTGATGACGGCCTGCAAGCAGAGGGGATTGCTGATAGGTAAAAACGGGGATACGACGCCGGGTTATGCGAATGTGCTGACGCTGGCCCCGCCCTTTGTCGCCGCATTCGAGGAAGTGGATTGGATGGTCAGCACGTTGGCGATTGCACTGAGTATGCTGCCGCTTTATGACGGTAAAGAGGTCGGCTTAACGAACGGATGGCGGGAGTAAGTCATTTCAGCGCGATATATAGAGGAGGGGAACAATATGGATACTGTTAAAATCGCACTCGTTCAAGCGAAGCATGAAGTGGATGGCAGCGAGCCGGTTGCGCTGCATAAATCGAAAGCGATTGAAAAGCATGTCGCCCTTTTGCAGGAAGCGAAGAGTCGAGGAGCACAGATCGTTTCTTTTCAGGAAATTTTCTACGGGCCTTATTTTTGCGCAGAACAAAAACCAAAATGGTACGAAGCCGCGGAAGAAATTTCGAGCAGTTCGACCGTGAAGCTGTTTCAAGAGCTGGCCAGAGAATTGGGTATTGTCCTGATTTTGCCGATTTATGAACGCGAGGGAATTGCGAACTATTATAATACGGCGGTCGTGATCGATGCGGACGGAAAGACGCTAGGTCAATACAGGAAACACCATATTCCGCATGTGGAGGCAGGCGGCGAGGGATACGGATTTTGGGAGAAATATTATTTTAAGCCGGGGAATCTGGGGTATCCGGTATTTGATACGGCATTTGCGAAGGTCGGCGTGTACATTTGCTACGATCGGCATTTTCCCGAGGGTGCACGTATGCTCGGCCTCAGCGGAGCGGAGATTGTATTCAATCCTTCGGCGACGGTGGCTGGGACCTCGGAGTACTTATGGAAGCTGGAGCAGCCGGCGCACGCGGTAGCCAACGGCTATTATGTCGGGGCGATTAATCGGGTCGGCTATGAAGCGCCATGGAATATGGGAGAGTTCTACGGCCAGTCGTACCTCGTTGACCCGAGAGGAAATATGGTTGCTGTGGGGAGCCGTGATCAAGACGAGGTCGTGGTCGGCGAGATGAACAAATCGCTCATTCGCGAAGTCCGTGAAGTGTGGCAGTTTTATCGTGATCGCAGGCCGGAGACGTATGAGGCGCTATGCAGCCTGTAATATGGAATGCGGCAATGTACTTCAGCAGGATATGCGATAGAGGGAGGAGGATAAGCGATGAAGGAAGCACTGCGACAAGCATTTTCTGAAATTCATCCAGGACTAAAGCCGAAGGAGGCCGAGGAGGAAGCGAACCGCTGTCTGTACTGTTACGATGCGCCATGCATCAACGCTTGCCCTACCGGAATTGATGTACCGTCATTCATTCGGAAAATCGCGACGGGAAACCTCAAAGGATCGTCCAAAGTCATTATGGAGGCAAATCCGGTGGGCGCGTCCTGTGCACGGGTTTGCCCGACAGAGCAACTGTGTGAAGGAGCCTGCGTATTGAATGAAGCATCGAAGCCGATTGCCATCGGGATGCTGCAGCGATTCGCGACCGATGCGGCGCAAAAAAGCGGCGAGCTGTTATTCGCTCCAGGACCGTTCAACGGACGGAAGGTAGCGGTCATTGGCGGAGGTCCTGCCGGACTATCGGCTGCGCGGGAGCTGGCGAGGCTCGGGTATGGTGTCACAATATTCGAAGCGAGGGACAAGGCAGGAGGATTAAATACGTACGGTATCGTTTCGTTCCGCCTGCCCCAAGAAGTATCCATGTGGGAAGTTGAGCAGGTACGCCAGATGGGGGTAGAGATTCGTACCGGCGTCAAGGTCGGGGAAAATATATCAAAGGAGACGCTGCTTAGCGAATACGATGCGGTGCTGCTTGCAGTCGGCATGGGGAAGGTTCCAAGCTTGGGAATTGAAGGCGAGCACTTAAGCGGCGTTTATGATGCGATCGAATTGATCGAGGGCACGAAAGAAGGCGATTTTCCATCGCAATTCTCGGGTGCCAGGGTGGCGGTTATTGGTGCCGGCAATACAGCGATCGATGCGGCGACATGCTCCATCAGGCTGGGTGCCGAGCAAGTGAAAATCGTTTACCGCCGTACAGCGGCGGAGATGACGGCATACGATTTTGAGTACCGGTTTGCGAAGGAGGAAGGGGTGGAGTTTCGCTGGTTAACATCACCAAATCGGATCATCGGAGATGCTTCAGGAAAAGTAACACATCTCGAGTGCATTCGAATGCGGCTTTCTGAGCCGGGACCGGACGGACGATCCGTACCCGTGCCCATCGAGGGATCAGAGTTTCTAATGGAGGTAGACGCGGTCGTGACGGCGATTGGCCAAACACGGCACTTGTCATTAATTGAAGCGCTGGGGATTGAGCACGAACGGGGAATAGTCAAAGTGGACTTGGAAACCTATGAAACGTCCCGCGAGAACATATTTGCCGCAGGTGACTGCATCTTCGGATCCGGCCAAGGGGAAGCGACGGTGGTCAGCGCGGCACAGCAAGGAAAGCTGGCGGCGTATGCCATTCATCGCCGCATGAATCATCAAGCCGTTGAGACGGCCTAGAAAGGAGAGGGGCAAGAATGGCTGATTTGCGAATTAATTTAGCTGGAATTCAAGCACCGAATCCGTTCTGGCTTGCTTCAGCTCCGCCGACCAATACCGGATATCAGGTGCAGCGCGCGTTCGAGGCCGGATGGGGCGGCGCGGTATGGAAGACGTTAGGCAGCCCGGTCATTAATACGAGCTCTCGCTTTGCGGCGCTCCACTACGGAGGACAGCGGGTTGTCGGATTTAACAATATTGAATTGATTTCAGATCGCCCGGTAGAGGTGAATTTAAAGGAGATCTATGAAACGAAGAAGAGATTTCCGGATCATGCACTGGTCATTTCGTTGATGGTTGAGCCGAAGCGCGAGGCTTGGCATGAAATTGTGAAACGTGCTGAGGATGCCGGTGCGGACGGACTGGAGCTGAATTTCGGATGCCCGCACGGCATGGCGGAACGAGGCATGGGTGCGGCATCCGGTCAAGTTCCTTCACTCGTTGAGCAGCAGACGTTTTGGGTCAAGGAAGTGGCACGGACCCCCGTGATCGTGAAGCTTACGCCGAATATTACCGACATTACGGCAACGGCCGTTGCCGCTGTACAAGGCGGAGCGGATGCGCTGTCATTGATTAACACGATCAACAGCTTAATGGGCGTCGATCTCGATTCATGGAATACTGTCCCTCATGTCGGCGGGATGGGAGCTCACGGCGGATATTGCGGACCAGCGGTCAAACCGATTGCACTGCATATGCTGGCTGAATGCGCTCGCCACCCGGAAATTAACATTCCCATTTCCGGCATCGGCGGTGTGTCGACATGGAAGGATGCGGCCGAATTCATGCTGATGGGGGCGACCGGCGTACAAGTCTGTACGGCTGCGATGCATCACGGATTTCGGATCGTCGAGGATATGATCGATGGGCTGAACAACTATCTGGAGGAAAAAGGTGTATCGAGCGTGACCGAACTCATCGGCAGATCTGTAGAGAAATATCAAAATTGGGGGGATCTCGATCTGAATTATCAGGTCGTCGCGAGAATTAACCCGGAGCAATGCATAAACTGCAACAAATGCCATATCGCTTGCGAAGATACCTCGCATCAATGCATTGAACAGCGGACCGATGAGAATGGAAAGCCGTATTTGAAAGTAAGGGAAGAGGACTGCGTTGGCTGCAATTTGTGCTCGATTGTGTGTCCAGTGGAAGGTGCGATCGATATGGTAGAGGCGGAATCGGGACAACCGCCGATGACCTGGAATCAGCGGCAGAAGGCGCTCACCATGCTGAATGAAGGAAGCCGGTCGGAAGTTCAAAAAGAGGTCGGATAGTGCAGAACGAACGGATTTGAAATGGTCGATCGCGGGTGGATGGAGCCATCCGCGATCGACAAAACAACACAGAACTGTTTGTGGATGAAAGGGGAGATGCTGTATGTCGGCATGGCATGAAAATTATATGGAAGAAAAGAAAATCATCGATACGTTGATCTCATCGGGCTTTCAGGTGGATCGCATTATGGAACAGCTTGATGGGGACTGGGTCCGCTTTATACCGACGAAAGGCGAGGAAGAGCCGCTTGAAATCCGGCTGTCGACCGCCGACGCACGCAAATATTTAGGTGCCGTCTGCATCGCGCAGCTGCGGTAGCCCGGACCATCCCTTTTTAAGTAATCGGACCGTAGAGATATTCATAGGCGAATAAAGCCAGCTCAATCATAAGTCGTTTCTCAGGACTCGTGAAATCGTCACCCATCAGCTCACTGATTTTATTTAAACGATGGTACAGCGTTTGGCGGACGATAAATAGTTCTTTGGCGGTTTCCTGCTTTGCGCACGATAATTGCAAATACACCTTTAATGTTTTTAACAGCTGGGTGTTTTTTTCTCGGTCGTATGGAAGAAGAGAGCCTAAATAATCCTGTACCAGTGCGTATAGCTGGCCTGATTTTTCAAGGCTTGATATGAGTCTGTAGACATGAAGCTCATTGTAGAAAGGGGTTGGCAGTGTACCGACAGTTTTCTGAATATGGATGGCTTCCAGGGCCGTAACGTAGCTCCTGTGCAGTTGGGTCATCTCAGCTTCGGCCGTGCCGACTCCTTTGATGCCGGAAAAAATAGCCGTTCCACCGGATTTGTCTGTTTTTTGGAGCTTGCCGATCGTACGGCGCACCATCTCAATCCATCGGTTTCCCTCCTTCAGATGGGCAAGCACGAAGATAAGATGCTGCTGACTCAAGGTGGGGATGATCACGATTCCGATTCGTTCAAAGAGGGATCGGGCAACGATCATCCGTTGGATGAGGAGTGTCTCAAATTCGGGAGATCGCAGTGTTTTTCGGTCGATTTCGAATACGCATACCGAGAAGAGGCCAATGCTGGCGTCTGGGCGATGCGATGGAAAAAACTCGCGTATCTCGCTCTCCTTCAGCTTTCCGTCCAACCATTCTTTCACCCAACCGTTTTCCTTATACCTTTTTCGCTCCTCCAAGTACATTGTACGCATCCACTCTTGGGCGACCGCCGTAGCGCATCGATCCAGTGCAAGAATGTCAAATTCATTCAAATCATGCTCGCCCTCCATGACCAAATCCGCGCACGTTTGGTTCATGACGTCGATGGGGCGGACCGCACATGTTTTCGAGTTCCCGCCATAATCCTGAGATTTTAGAAGCTGTAGGTGCGCGAGCTTGTTCTTTTGAACCTCCTTCGGCAGGGGAGGGATGAAAATAGCTGTATTGTCTATAGGAATAAAGGAGATTTGTTTTTTCGTTTTATCATGGAGTAGGCGGAGCAGGGAAGTGAGTCCTTTGCCGCTTAACAGTATACGGTTGAACTCGTCGGTTAATTGATCCAGACTGGTCACCATCAGATGGTGGCGATTAATGAAATACGTATGGAGGTCTCGGGTGATATCGACGTACTTCACTTCTTTATGAAATAAAATGAGTGGGAAGTCATGCTGAAGTGCGAGCTCCGTCATGCGTCCGGAGGGTCTTTCAGTATAGATGCCAAGCTCAATGCAAAGTCCGGCTGCGTCGTTTTCAATCAGCTCCCGCAAAAAAGCCAAGCTCGTTTCTTCCTCATCATGCCAGCCGATGCCGGTTGACAAGATGAGCTCACAGCCGTTAAGAAGCTGGCCCACTTTGGCCACTTCCATAATGTGGACCCATTTAACGGGTCGTTCTAATGCCTTTTGACTAGCAATAATTTCAGCATCTTGAAAATAGGGCCGGGATAACAGCTCATGAAGTTTGATGGGATCATTGCCTTCCATGTCATAAAACCTCCCTTATGTATTGCCGAAAATATCGTAATTTTATAAAAAACGAAGTAAAAAGCAATATTAAGGTCCGTTCAGACGAAAAATCAAAGTTGTTTGTTATATTTTATTACATCAATTTGTCCTGTGGCTACAACTTTTTTTGTTCATACGAGATGACAAGCATGTTATCAATAATTCAGTTGTAAAGAGGAGCGAGGTTCTATGAAGATCGTAGTGCTTGGTCCGGGCTTGATGGGTGAATCGATGGCGAGGCTGTATCTTCGTGCCGGCCATGAAATAGCTGTGCTGCAGCATCGAAATGCTGAACCGGTAGACCGACTCGTGTCAGAAGGCGCAGCACGGATTGAAGATCTGGTTCAAGCGGGCACCGATGCGGATATCGTGTTCTGCATGCTTCCGAATTTGCCGGAAATCGAAGACCTGTTGTTTCATCAGGGTTTGTCTGAAGCGCTGCGATCAGGCAGCTTGTTCCTTAATATGAGCACCGTCTCGCCCGAAGGGATCCAGTCTGTTGCCGAAAGGCTGGGTGAAAAAGGGATTGACGTGCTGGATGCTCCTGTAAGCGGAGGGACGGCCAAAGCGGCCTCCGGAACGCTGGCGGTTATGGCTGGTGGACAGCGGCAGGTTTACGAGCGGTATTTGCCCATCTTAAGCATTGTCGGAGAGAACATCTTCTACACCGGTCCTGTGGGCACCGGACAGGTGATTAAGCTGTGCAATAATTTGCTGGCGGCAATGATCATGACTGCGAATGCAGAAGTGTTGGCCATGGGGGCCAAGGCAGGTGCGGATGCCGAGCTGATCCGGGAAATTGTACTGCAATCGACCGGCTGCAATCGAATCCTTGCGGACTGGATACCGCGTACCATACTGCAAGGCGCATACACACCGGGATTTACTCTGCGGCTGATGCAGAAGGATGTGGATTTAGCGATGCAGCTCGGTCATTCGACCGGTACGCCGCTCTTTCTAGGAGCGTTAACGAAGCAGCTTCTCCGAATGGCAGAAGGAGCAAGCGGGGGGAATGCGGAGCTTGATTTTTCAGTCATTGCGAAGCTGTATCAGGATGTGGTGGATGTGGATTTAGCGGAAAAGAAAAGTCCGGTGGAAGCTATATAGCTCTGTAAGAAAGGGGGATAGCCCCCTTTTTTATTTTTAAAATTTTTTTAACGATGACATATAACCCAGATGTGGTGCTCATACACATGATAACAGAGGGAATTCCATCGACAAATGGAAGAAACCTTCACACGATATGACAAGAGCAGCAGGTGAGCATGAAAGGCATGTTGGGGGTGGTTTGCGGAAATAACGGGGTCTGGATCTTGTTAGGTGCGGAGATGAGCAAGCAGAAGGAGGAGTGAGAGCATGAGGAAAAAGGTGATTGGCTGGAGTCTGGTCTGTATTCTCATATTCACGATCGCAGCAGGATGCTCGAACAATAATGAACAGGAAGGCGGAAATGCCAATTCGGATTCGAATAACGGCGGGGATGCGCCGGAAAAGGTTGAGCTGAGCTTCTGGTACGGCTGGACCGGTCCGGAAGCGGAGGCGCTGGAGAAGCTGATTGCGAAATGGAATGAGGCAAACCCAAACATTCAAGTCAAAGGGCTGTCACAGAGCGATTATCAGAAGCAGCTTACCGCGATTACAGGCGGCAATCCACCGGATATCGCGTCTCAATTCGGACAAAACGTTGTCCCTTGGGGGGACCGGGGGGCCATGATGCCGTTGGATGAATATATCAGCAGGGACGGCGTCGATTTGAACGATTTTGTACCGGCCGCACTGAGTTCCTCTCAATCCGATGGTGTAACGTACGCTCTGCCTATTGCGATGCACGTTTCGATGCTGTTTTACAACAAGGACATTTTGGCGGAAGCCGGCTATGACGGACCTCCAGAAACGATTAGTGAACTGAAGGAGTATATCACGGCGCTGAGCGTAGAGGAAGATGGACGTCTGACGCGTTTGGGCTTGTGGCCAGGAATGGATGCATATACCTTTACGTATGCTTACGGCGGCTCGTTTTATGACGAAGCGTCCAAAGAAGTGACTCCGGATCATCCCGGTGTTAAATCGGCCATCGAGTTGGCTAAAGGGATATGGGACCAATTTGGTTCAGATAATTTGGATCGATTCTCCTCAGGTCTTGGTCAATATGCGTCTGCACAAAATCCATTTTTCTCCGGGAAATATGCGATGACGATTGACGGAGAATGGCTGCCGACGTTCATTAAGCAGTATGCGCCCGACTTAAACTATGGCATTGCCCCGATTCCATACGACGAGAGCAATCCGGAATTGAAAAATGCAGGCAACGTGACGACCAGCGTGTTTTACATTCCGGATGGCGTGAAGAATCCGGATGCGTCGTGGCAGTTTTTAAAGTGGCTGATTGAGCCGGAACAGATGGCCGAATTCACCGCTGCACTCGGCAACCTGCCGACAAGGTCGTCAGCGTTCGGTAACCCGCTCTATAATGACGTTCCGGGCTTCAAGGAGTTTCTCGATTATTCGTCGAGCCCGAACCTTCAGTCTTTTCCGGCGACGCCTTTTGCCAATGAATACATGACCGAATTCGGAGTGCAGTATGATGCCATCCTGCGCGGCAAAGTAAGCCTTGAGGAAGGACTGCAAAAAGTGAAGGAAGAAATACAGCCCTTGGTGGAATAAGGCTTTAAGTGTTGGATCTAATCCGCTGCTGTGGATTAGATCCAATGCATACAAAGGAGGGAGAGCTTATGAAAGCTGACGTATCTGCTGCAGTGCGGCCCGTGAAACGAACGGCGTGGTCCAAGAAGGAGAGGCACTATTTCTGGATCGGTCTAGCTTTTGCATCTCCTTGGATCATCGGGTTTCTTGCTTTTACCGTGTATCCGTTCTTTGGTTCGCTGTACTTCAGTCTAACGGACTATGATCTGTTTAATCCGCCGAAATGGGTCGGACTGGACAACTACCAAGAAATTTTCGAGGATGACAGCTTCTATAAATCGTTCGGCAACACCTTTTTTATGGCGTTCATTTCCGTTCCGATTACGCTGACTTGTTCGCTGCTGATTGCGCTGCTTTTGAATTTCAAGGTGAGAGGCATTAATTATTATCGGACGATTTTTTATTTGCCATCGGTGATTCCGATTGTAGCCAGCGCACTGTTATGGACATGGATGCTAAATCCCGAGTTCGGCCTTATTAATATGACGCTTCGCGCATTAGGATTGCCGGATCCAGCTTGGCTGCAGGACCCGAACTTTACGAAGCCGTCACTGATCCTCATGAGTCTTTGGGGTTCCGGTGCGGGTGCGCTCATCTTCTTGGCGGCGCTTCAGGGCGTGCCGAAACAGTTTTATGAGGCGGCTGAGGTCGATGGAGCGGGAAGCTGGCGGCGGTTTTGGCACATTACACTTCCAGCGCTCTCGCCCATTATCCTATTTCAGCTCATTATGGGTCTCATTGGGGCGTTTCAAATATTCACCGAATCCTACATATTGGCAGGCGGCAAAGTAGCCGGCGGTAATTCGCTGGGCGGACCGGATCAATCCTTGTTGTTTTACGCCGTCAATCTGTATCAAGAAGCTTTCGTTTTCCTGAATATGGGCTATGCATCGGCACTTGCGTGGATCTTGTTTATCATTGTGCTGTTGATTACCCTGATCGTCTTTAAGACCTCCGCTCGCTGGGTCTATTATGGAGGTGAGTAGGATGAATATGGATGCATCCAGCTCGGTTTCTAAGGGATCGGCACGAACCCCCGGCCCGAGAAGAGGCTTGAACTACAAGCTTCGCACAAGCATACTGCCGCACATCGCGCTGCTCTTTTTCGCCGTGATTTTTCTATTTCCGTTTGTTTGGCTTTTTTTAACTTCACTGAAAACACCGGATGAAATATTTGAACTGCCGCCGCGTATTTTCCCCAGGGAGTTCCAATGGTCGAATTATTCCGCAGCGGTAGAAGCGATTCCGTTCTTTCGCTACATGCTGAATACGTTCATCATTTGCTTCATTAATATTATCGGGCAGCTGTTTGCCGCACCGCTCGTCGCTTATTCCATTGCGCGGATTCCTTGGAAAGGAAGGAATATCATCTTCACGATCGTGGTGGCGACGATGATTCTGCCCTCGCAAGTGCAGCTCATACCGCAGTATATCATTTTTACGGAGCTTGGCTGGGTCAATACGATTGTGCCGCTGACGATCGGGGCATTCTTCGGCGCACCGTTCTTTATTTTTCTGCTTCGGCAGTTTTTGTTGGGCATTCCAAGGGAGCTTTCGGAGGCGGCTAAGATCGACGGGGCATCGGAACTGCGTATTTATGTGCAAATTATTTTGCCGCTGCTTAAGCCGGCGCTCGCGACAGTGGCTCTCTTCTCGTTCATTTGGTCCTACGTCGATTTTATGGGGCCGCTCATTTATTTGAACGATTCGGCGAAATGGACGATTACCGTCGGTCTGCAGGGATTCCAGCAGGATCATGGGGCACAGTGGGAGCAGCTTATGGCGGCGGCCACCATTATGGCGGTACCAATGATTTTGTTGTATTTCTTCGCACAAAAATATTTCATGCAATCCGGTTCAGCTCTAACCGGGTTTAAATAAGAAGGAGGACCAAAGGATGGTCAAAACGAAAGTGGCAGTCATTGGGTGCGGTACGATTGCAAACAGCGCACATATTCCGGCCTATTTGGCGAATGCAGAAGCAGAGATGAAATACTTTTGCGACATCCGAGTGGAGCGTGCGCAGCAGGCGGCGGAGAAATACGGATGCGGCGAGGCGATCGCCGATTACCGCATGGCGCTGGCTGATCCGGAGGTGGAGGCGGTATCGATCTGCACCCCGAACCACATGCATGCGTCGATTGCCATCGATGCGATGCGTGCAGGGAAGCATGTGCTTTGTGAAAAGCCGGCAGCGAGAACGTATGCCGAAGCGCTGGAAATGCAAAAGGTACAGCATGAGACAGGGAAGGTGCTGAATATCGGGGTCGTCAATCGCTTCAATACGGCCGTCAATGTCATCAAGAACATGATCGATGGGGGAGAGCTCGGGGAGCTATACCATGTGTATGTCAGTTTTCGAGCGCATCGCTCCATTCCGGGCCTTGGCGGTGATTTTACGACGAAGGCGGTAGCCGGAGGCGGTGCCTTGATCGATTGGGGTGTGCATTTTCTGGATATTGTAATGTACTGTACCGGGGATCCGCAGCCGAGGACGGTGACGGGCCAGGCATACTGCAAGCTGGGAAAAGAGCTGGAGCAGTATACGTACATGAATATGTGGGCGGGTCCGCCGAAGCTGAACGGAACATATGACGTTGACGATTTTGTCACAGGGATGATTCGGACCGAAGGACCGACGATCACGCTCAACGGAGCCTGGGCGCAGAATATCGGGGTTGAGGAAATGTACATTGGTTTTTTAGGTGATCAAGCCGGCATTCGGCTGCAGTACGGGAAGGACTTCAAGCTGTACAGCGCGAAGCACGGTGCACTGCTGGAGGCGACGCCGGCCTTTCAGTCCACCGATCATTTTCAAAACGAGATTGACAGCTTTTTGAAGTGCATTAAAACGGGAGAGAAATTGCCTTCGCATATCGATACGGTGATATTGTCGTCCAAAATCATTCAGGGAATTTATGATTCTTCAGAGCGAGGTGCCGAAATCGCATTCGATCAGGAGGAGGCGCGGCAATGAAGAAGATCGGCTTTATCGATTACTTCCTTGATGAATGGCATGCGAATCAATACCCGGAATGGATTCGGAAGGCCTCAGGCGGACAGATGGCCGTCTCTTATGCGTACGGATTGAAGGATGCGGATCGAGGCCTGAGCAACAGGGCATGGTGTGAGCAACAGGGAGTGGCGCTGCTGGATTCGATTGAGGCGGTGGTCGAGCAAAGCGATCTGCTCGTTGTGCTGTCTCCTGACCATCCCGAGCAGCACGAAGCGTTGGCTCAGCTGCCGCTGCAGTCGGGGAAGCCGACTTACATCGATAAGACGTTCGCACCGGATCGGAAGACAGCAGAGCGCCTGTTCGAGCGGGCGGAACGCTGCGCTACGCCGCTTTATTCCTCGTCAGCACTGCGTTATGCCGCAGAGTACGCGGAATTGAAGCGGGAAGGCATTGAGACGATCGCCAGTTGGGGGCCGGGCAGCTATGAAAATTACTCGATTCACCAGATCGAACCGATCATCGCTTTGATGGGGAGTGATGCGGCGAGGGTGATGTATACCGGTACATCAAGGTCACCTGCGCTGCTGATCGGATTCGCCGATGGACGGCAGGCGAGCATCCATCATTTCGGCTGGGAGTGCCCGTTCCAGATAGCAGTGAAATATGAATCCGGCAGCAGTGTGGTCGTAAAGCCGGAATCGGATTATTTCCAATTGTTCATTCAAGATTTAATTGCATTCTTTGAAACGGGAAAGCCGTCGGTGCCGCCGTCCGATACGGTTGCGATTATAACGTTGATCGAGTATGGATTGAAAGCGATGGAAACACCGTATACGTGGATAGAGCTTCCTAAGTCATAGAAAAAAGGACTTCCGATGTTTGCTTCGCAATCGGGAGTCCTTTTTTTCGTGTATTGCATGAATTTTTGGGACGGGCCCTGCCGTGTCTAATGGTTTTTCTTGCCGACGGTTACGATTGTGCCATCTTCTACCTTGTTGGCTGGCGCTGTCTTGTTATACAGCCAATAGGAAGGCGTATCGGTGACGTGCTCGATGCGCAGCTGGAATGACTTCTTCGGCAGTGCGTTCGAAGAGATGATGATTCGATTGCCGTCTACGATAATATCGTCCGGAGCGACGGGTTGTTCTCCTGTCCCTGTCACGATCATGAGGCTCCCTGGAAGCTTGGCGGATGCTTCATCTACACGCTTCTGGAACGAAATGACCGCCGTATCGTGATCGGGCCGTGTCACGGTGACAGGTCTGGGCGCTTCATCATAGATATATTTTCCGAGATGGTACTCATACGCCGTCCACGTGCTGAAGCCCATACCTAGTGCTGCTTCACCCAATGATTCATACCAGTCACGATCCTTCACCATATAGAGTCCTGAACCGATATCGGCTTGAACGCCTAACGGAAGGTCAGGATGAACGGCCCTAATTTGATCAACGAAGTTCTGGTAGCTGTGAATGTACTGCGGCGGAAGCGCGTCTTGAGATTTCATCCAATCCGGCCAATGCGTCTGGAGGAAATGAATATCCGGTTCTACCGCGGAAATCATCGCAGCTGCATCTAAGCCTTGGATTTCCCGCAGCACGTCTACAGAATCGGGCCCCGCATCAATCGCAAGAGACCAGGTCGCGACGAGAATATCTTTTCGCGCATCCCGCACGCCTCCCTCCCCGTTGATGATTTCATCTAAAAATCCGTTCACGGTGTCCACCCGAAACTGAACCCAATCTTCGTACAGCGCCTTGTTCGTCAAATAATAATCCGGGTCGCTTGGATCTGTGAAATTAGGAATTGATTTTCCATACTGCTCTTCAAATGCAGCCTGCGCATTCGGACCGACATCCCCATATACGCCGCGGCTGATGCCATTCCATTCGGGGAAATAAGGCTCGGCGATCTCGATGCCATCGAAGGGGATTTCGGAGACGATTTCAGCTAATTTTTGCTTCTTCCATTTTACATAGTTTTCATTATGCGGAGAAAAGCGGTAATAACCATCATTCACCGGTGTCAGCAGCTCCATCTGCCACTGCGGCCATTCCTCAGGGAATCCTTGGACGGAGTATGAGCCATTGCCGAGCACGAGCGCCCATACGGCCAGCCCACGTTCTTGGAATGCTTCAACAAGCTCGCGGTTCACGTTGTTTTCGTTCACGACGAAATAGCGAACCGATCGGTATCCATTCTGTACCATTTCGTCAGCAATGGATTCAACCGATCGATCTTGATAGTACAGAAAACCCGGATCAATCTGGATGGTCGGGCCTTGCAGGGCTGCTTCTTTTCGTTTCCCGTAAGGGATACCCTCCTTCGCATCGGTATGTAGGACTGGAATGGCGATGAACAGAGATGCCACGAGGAACAGTACAGCCATTTTGTGCAGCGAGCCGCTCAGCGGTAATCGTGTCGAACGCATAAACACTCCTCCTTTATAGTGGACCCTATCATTTTGGCAGTTACAGGATATTGGTTAAATCTATGTGAACGAGCAGTGAATTATGTATGGAGACAAGCGGGAGGCAGCGAATTTATTTCTATTGAGAGGCATTGGGATTCAAGCTAGAATGGAAGAATATTCAGTAGATTGCACATCGATGCTTGAACATGATAAGTAGACATCATTATCAAATTGGCCGAGCCTAGAGCTTAGAGAGGATGAAAAAAACTGAAGAGAGTGGATGTTGTTTACGCCTTAATTACAGATGAGTCGAAAACTCGCGTCCTTATGGTGAACAATAAGGACAACGAAACTTGGACACTGCCAGGAGGCGCCGTGGAAGCAGGGGAAACACTGGAGAAGGCGATGATCCGTGAAGCGAAGGAAGAAACCGGACTGGATGTAAGAGTACACGGCATTGTTTCGGTGAATGAGGCTTTCCTTGAGCGCAGCAAGGAACATGCCCTGTTTATGACGTTTAGGGCAGAGATCGTTGGGGGAGAGGAGAAGATTTTCCGACCGGATGAGATCGGAGAAATCCGCTGGGTCGACCTTCAGCAGGCAGATCAGTGGATGCCGTACTATAAGGAAGGGATCAGCGGCATCGTCCGCAGCAAAATGGAGATTATTTATTTCGATGAAGGGACGGTATAATCAATCGATTTTAGAAGGATGATCTCGATTGCAAAGGGAGCTCCATCGGATCATGATCGCCGTGGAAGCTCCCTTTTTGACGAATGTATTAAGATAATGGATCGTTTGTTTTACTCTGAAGCAGGTGTCGTTTGTATAATGACCGTTTGCGTGCTGCTGTCCCATTTTACATCCGCGCCAAGCGCCTCGCTGACGAAGCGGATCGGCACCATCGTCGTTTGGTTAACGACGGCAGGTGCGGCGTTCAATGTAACATTCTGGCCACTCATCGTCGCTTGCTTGGAACCAATCCTCAGCACCACCACAGTGCCGTCTTTCTCAGAAGTGACGGTTTGCGTCGCTTGATCCCACTTGATTTCACTGCCCAGTGCTTCGAAGATGGCACGCATCGGCACCAAGATGTTGCCGTTGTGATTCACGGGCGGCTGCTCGTACTGCTGCAGAACGCCATCGATTTCTACGTTAATGGCAGAGAAGCTGGCTATCGGTACGCGGCTGCCATCTTCATTGTAAATCACTACGGAAGCTCGGGCTGTTCCAGATGTAAGTATGAATTCATATATACCCGCTTCACCGCTCGTGAAATATGCATCATCCGTATGAACTGTCATTTGCTGGCCTTTCGAGTTGTAAGGCACGATTTTAACGGTGACCTTTTGGCCTTTGTTTCCGTTCGTCAATGCACCGGTAATTACTTTTCTACCGTCCTTTTGGTATATGCCGTAGCCCCAACCCTTGGCGTAGCCTTCTGTACCTTCCGTGTATACACGAACAAACTTGACCTGCGAGCCGGCGTTCAGCACCGTCTCGAAAGTGCTGATTTCCTTGCCCACGAAGTAGCCGGAGCCGCCGCTCACTTCAATTAATTGTCCCTTGGCATCGTAGCCGTGTACAATGACACTGACCGTCTGGCCTGAAGAACCGTTCTCAACGGCTGCGGTGACAATCCGCTTTCCATCCTGAATGCGGGAACCGTGGGACAGCAGCTTCAGATCGATCGAGTCGCCTGCGGCAAAAGCCTTGACGGACGCGATGTGAGCCCCGGCATCAAAAGTGACTTCATAGTTGCCTACCTCATGTCCGGTTAAATATTGGTCAGCCGATGTGGTCTCGATTAAGACGCCGTTCTTGTCATAGCCTTCGAACACCACTCCGACATTTTGTCCTGAGCCCCCGTTTTCTACACTCGCAGTGGCTTCGAGTACGCCATCCTTCAGAACGCTTCCATAGTTTATCAGCTCGAAATGGCTTGCGTTACCCGTCACCTCTACTTGTACGGAATCGATCAGATCGGCATGCTTGAGCTGAACAGTGAAGGTGCCGGGCTCATTGGATGTTAAATAATTGTCAGCGCCACGAACTTCAATCAGTTTCCCGTTCTTGTCGTATCCGGAAGCAACCAAGCCGATAACTTCCCCAGCCCCGCCGTTTTCGACAGCTCCAGTCACTTCAAGGTAGCCGCCGCTCATTCGGCTTCCGAAGGCTAATAAGGAGATTTTGCTTTGATTTCCTGTCGGGATCACCTCAACCGATTTGACAAGCGCCCCGCTGTCTAGAAATACCTCGAACACGGCGGTCTCGTTGCTGGTAAGATAATCGTAGTTCGTTTTTACCTCAATCGGATTACCCTGCTCGTCGTGACCAACAACGGCGACACCGCCTTTTTGACCTGATCCTGCGTTATGTACATCGACGGTGACTTTCATTTTTCCGTCTACGAGTTCGTGCTCTGAGCTGATAATTTCCATTTGTCCAGCAGCCTCGGCGGTTGGTGCAAAGCTGCCAAGCGTTAAAATGAACGCGAGGATACCCAGCCATACTGCTTTCATCCATCTGCTTCGATTCGTTCTCAAATAAATTCCCCTCCCCTAGTCATATGTGAACCAAATTTCATTATAGGAACTAGACAATTTGAAAGTGAAGATGCTAATAGGTTCAGATTTCCTTGTTAAATCGACAGATATCGACGGAGTCAGCAAGGTCCGAATGCACTATGTCCTTGTCGTACCTCGGATGCATGTGATCAATCAAAAGGCCTGCTGCTTTCGTTTTGGGGAGCAGGAAAATGAAATGAGGGGGATATGAGGTGATTATGATATAATATTCTTGCTTCAGGATGATGCCATTCATTAAAATCTAGTAACAAGGCATTGCTAGATTGCTCATTGAGGAGGTTCGACGGTTCATGCTTTCTTACATGATGCAAAAGCTGTTTTATCGTTCTCCGTCGGTGGAAATGGATATTGAGCAGGAGCAGTATTTTGAGAATCTGTTGAACCACATGCGGCTTTATCCTCATAAGCCGATAACCGCCACGCTTCGTTATCCAAAGCATCATTTTCTCCATTACCTGTCACATCAGCTGGACGTCGTGTTTCACGGCTCCAATCATATAGATATTGAACGATTTGAACCGCGTGAGCAGACGCTGTATAACGGGCAGTGGACGAAATCCGTATTTGCCACGACGGACCCGATTTGGCCGATGTTCTATGCTGTACTCGATCGTGCCAAGGTTCAAGGAAGCTTTCGCAACGGCTGCCTCGTGCATAAGAAGAAGAGATATCACTTTTATTCGTTGAACCCGTCGACGATGAGAAGCAGTCCATGGACGTGCGGGATGCTCTATATTTTGCCGAAGGCGTCTTTTACTATGGCAGGAAAAGGCAAGCTTCGTTTCGATGAATGGGTGAGTTCAGTGCCGGTGAAGCCGATAGGCAGAATTCAGATACACCCGGAAGACTTTTTCTTTATCGATAAAATATCGACGCACGAGGACCATGAGTCTTTGGCCAAAACTTGGCTGTGCTATAAGAAGAGAACGGCAGGAAGAAGCAAATAAGATACAATCTAGTGGAATGGAAGCTGTGGCGTTGATTGAAACCATAGGAGGGAAGTGCAGAATTAAATGAAAGCGCTTTACCGGAATTTGCGAATCAAGCACAAATTGTTCATTCTTATTTCGTTTGTTTTGCTGGCATTCAGTGGAGGCTGCCTCGCCATTCTTCAATATGCCTTTAAAGTGTACAACGAAGAGTTCTACAGGCAGTCGGCCCAAGCCCTTAACGTATCCTCCAACGGGATCGAAAATGAGCTTAGAAAGATGGAACGGCTGTCTTACCGAATCAGCACCGACCCCATGGTGCAATCGTATTTGATGCAAATTCAAAAAAGCGTTTCTCTTTATCAGCAATTCGTGTTGCGTGCCAACCTAAAGGAGAGAATGATCGAAATTGCGGGCACGGATAAGTATATTTTATCTGCGCATATGTTCGACGTTCATGGTAATGAATCTGCGATCGGGAATCAGCAGATCGAGATCTCGCGCGAGCGCATGGAGCAAATCAAGGCAGAGGCCTCGCTGGAGGAAGGAGGGAACCGCTGGGTCTTTCCGGATGGATCAGACCGCGCATTAATTGCCGCCAGAGCCGTCCGGTCTTATGAGAATTTGGAGCTGGAGCGGCTCGGCACGCTGACGATACGGCTGGATCTAGAGGAAATTTTCTCGGATTATTCCAGAGGGATGAAAGAAGGGGGGAGCTTTCTCATTTGGAATGGCGAGCAGCAGCTGTATCCGCATGACGAGAAGATTTCGTCCAAGCCGCTGAGGATGAATTTGGAACATTCCGAAGGCTACCAAATCGTAAAAATAGAAGGCGACCGATATTTTGTTACTTATGCTCCCTCCGGTCATACGGAATGGACTTATATGATTCTGACTCCCTATGACAATTTGTTTCAAACGATAGTGCTTGTAAGAAATGCGGTGCTTGGGGTATTGGCGGCATCTTTTATCATCGTGATGTTTATTGCCTTTCGTTTTGCCCGGAGCATTACGATCCCGATCGAACGGTTGAATATGAAAATGAAAAAGGTTCAGCTTGGAAATTTTCAATATTCCGAAGAAGAGGAAGAGGAGGATCGGCGGCTGCCGATGGATGAATCTGGGCAGATGCATCGCAACTTCCGTATGATGCTGCAGCGGATCAATGAGCTGATCAAAGAAAATTACGAATCCCAGCTCGTCATGAAGGACTCAGAATTCAAGGCGCTGCAGGCGCAGATCAATCCGCATTTCTTATATAATACGCTCGATTCCATTCATTGGACATCGAAAATGAGCGGCGAGCTGCAGACAGCCCGTATGGCGGAATGTTTAGGCTACCTGCTTCGCAACTCGATCAGCTTTCAGGAACCGATCGTTTCGCTCGAGCACGAGCTGAAAATTCTGGACAGCTATATTACGATTCAGAAATACCGATTCGAGGAAAGGCTGAATTTTCATAACGATATTCCTACGGAACTGTACAGCTGTACCATCCCGAAGATGACGCTCCAGCCGCTGGTGGAAAATGCGATTCGCTACGGCGTGGAACAGCAAATTCATGGCTGTGAGATTCGCATCTCGGCGGTGGTCCATCAGAATCAGCTGCTTGTGACAGTGTCCGATGACGGTCCCGGAATGGAGCACGCTTTTTTAGAAAAGCTTCGCAAAGGCGATGCGGCACCCAGAGGAACGGGGATTGGCCTGCGCAACATCCAGGAACGCATACAGATGCTCTTTGGCGACGAATATGGCATTTATATTGAAAGCGAAAGATTCAAAGGAACTCAGGTGCAGATCAGGCTGCCGTACGAAAGGGGAATCGGACATGTACAAAGTGCTGTTGGTGGATGATGAACGAATGATATTAGAGGGCATCTCCCGTATGGTGGATTGGGCTTCGGAAGGTGCAGAGCTGAGCGGAACAGCGCGCAACGGGATCGAAGCGATGGATTGGATATGTGAGCATACGCCGGATATCGTGATCACAGATATTCGAATGCCTGGAATGGATGGTCTCCAGCTCGTAGAGAAATGCAAGGAGCATGACGAAAGCATCGAATGTATACTTCTGTCCGGCTTCAATGAATTTGACTATGCGAGACAAGCGATGCGCTTCGGAGTCAAGCACTATTTGTTGAAGCCCTGCAGTGAGCAGGCGATCCAAAAGGTGCTGCGAGAAGTGATCCTCGACCTGAAGCAGCGGGAAAACCGAAAGGATTTCCTCCGCCATTTACAACAGGAACTGAACAAGGTGCTTCCGCATGCCAAGCAGCAGTTTTTGAAGGAACTGGTCACGAACAAAACATATGGCGTAAGGGATTGGGAGAATTACAGACGGCTGTTCGGCTTGTCGGCGGATCAAGGGGAAGTTCGCCTGATGCTGTTTCAGCTGGAAGGAGCGACCCAATATGAGCATATGTTCGCACTGCAAAATATTGCCGAGGATATTTTAGGGAAGGATATTCTGCTTTTAAGTACAACGATTGGTCAGCATGTACTGATTTTGATTAAAGACGCGTATGAGCCGGAGCTGCTTTTCCATCATATTGAACAAATCCGAAAGACGTTCGCCGGATTTTACCATATTGAAACAACCATCGCTCTTAGTGAAGCGGGAAACATAACACATGCCCGTCGAATGTACCGGGAAACGCTGGAATGTCTTCATCATCGATTTTATTTGGGGGAAGGGGGTCTGATTACGAAAAAGGATATTGGGGACCCGATGCAGCCTGCGTCTAATGAAACCATCACCTTCCCGTTCGATGAGGATAAGATTGTACTGCTGATCAAAGCCGGAAGATGGCACGATGTGGAAGAGGAGCTCCGGCATATATTTGATGTTCTCAGTGAGTGGAGATTGGAGACGACCGTGGCGAAGTCGTATTTGATTCAGCTGTATCTCTCGATCATTCGTCAAAGCGGTTCGGAATCGATTCAGAAGGATCTGCACGAAGTCGCACGGATGGAGCAAATGGACACGCTGCAGGCTCTGCGAGATTTTATCGTTTCCGCAGCGGAACGCATCACCATGAGTCATTATCAGCAAAACAAACGCAGGCATTCCTCCATTATTCAGAAAGTGCTGGATATCATTCACAGCAACCTTGGCAATCCAAGACTTTCCCTTCACTGGGTCGCAAGTGAAATGCTGTACATGAACGAGGATTATCTCGGCAAGCTGTTCAAAAAGGAAACGGGTGAAAAGTTCTCAGGGTATGTCATGAAACTGCGGATGGAGCACGCGGTGGAGCTCATGAAGCAGCAGGAGTTGAAGGTGTTTGAAATTGCAGATCGGCTAGGATTCGAAGGCAATCCGCAATATTTCAGCAAGGTTTTTAAGAAATATACGGGATGCTCACCGACAGAATTTTTGAGGTCTCCGTAACGGAACCTCTATTTTTTATACAAAAGGAACGGTTATTTACCTTTTAAGAAAGCGCTTAAATTTCTAAAATGATGTCAGATGCATCACAATGGTGCGTAAAAAAGGGGAGGGTGTTCAATGAAGAAAGCATGGATCTTGTTGTTAGCTCTAACGCTCATATTGTCACTGGCTGCATGCGGAGGCAATGAGAATAACATCGCATCAGGCAGCAACGGAAATAATGGAGGGGAAGGTTCTGGTGAACCGGAAGAAATCACGCTGCGAATTGCTTGGTGGGGAAGTCAGCCGCGGCATGACTATACGTTGAAGGTTATTGAGATGTATGAGGAACAAAATCCGCATGTCAAAATTGAACCCGAATATGCAAGCTGGGACGATTATTGGAAGCGGCTCGCGCCGCAAGCATCCGCGAACGAGCTTCCGGACATCATTCAGATGGATCTCTCGTATATATCCCAATACGGTGGACGAGGACAGCTGGCAGACTTGACACCTTATCTGAATAAAGAAATTGACATCAGCGATATTAGCGATACGGTTGTATCCGGCGGCAAACTAGGCGATAAGCTGTACGGATTTAATCTCGGTGTGAACGCGATCGGTTTCCACTATGATCCGGAGCTGCTGAAGAAGACAGGCGTTGAGAGTATCCCGGAGGATTGGACATGGGACGATTATTATGAATTGGCTGGAAAAGCGAAGGACGCGGGCGTTTATATGGATACGAGAATGAGACCGGAAGTGTTCTTTGCTTACTACCTGCGTACGAAAGGCAGCACGCTTTATGCCGCAGACGGAACTTCTCTCGGATATGAAGATGACAGGTTGTTTATCGACTTCTTCCAGCCGCTTACGGAGCTGGTGAAGGAAGGGGCGATACCATCTCCAGATTACGTAGCACAGGTGAAGGGCATTGAGGATGATCCCGTGGTGAAGGGCAATGCGATTGGCATTTGGCAGTGGTCGAATCAATTCGTCGGCCTGCAGTCCGTAGCCGACCGCCCGTTTGCGATGCAGCCGATGCCGGGTCCGGGATTGAAAGAAGGCATGTTCCTGAAACCAAGCATGTATTTTTCTGTTTCCGAAAATTCCAAGCATAAAGAGGAAGCGGCGAAATTCATCAACTTCTTCGTGAATGATGTGGAAGCGAACAAATTGATCTTAGGAGAGCGCGGCGTTCCTGGATCCAACGTGGTGAAGGAAGCGCTCAAGCCGCTGCTGTCGGAGCAGCAGGTACAGGTATTTGATTATGTCTCTTGGGTTGAGCAAAACAGCAGCCAGATGGATCCGCCGGATCCTGTTGGTGCAGCTGAAATCATGACGCTGCTGGGAGACTTGGTGGAGCAAATGGATTACGAGCAAATTTCCGCGGAGGATGCGGCTGCGAAGTTCCGCAAAGACGCGAATAATATCTTATCCCGCAATAAGTAACACGGGGCAGCAGGAATACCAGGAAATTGGAATTCATTTTGATACAAGAAGTGATAGAAGGCAGCCGGAATGGTCTCACTGTATATGAGATCATCCGGCTGCACTGTAATACGAGCTTGGAAATCATGCCTTAATGGGAGTTGGAGCGATGAAAGCGAGAGTGTTGCGAAGGCATTTAACCGGGTATGCGTTTATTAGCCCGTTCATCGTTGGTTTTCTGTTGTTTACTTTGATCCCCGTGGCCTATTCACTCTATTTGTCTTTTACAAGATACGATATGTTTACATCACCGGATTGGGTTGGAATCGATAATTACAAAGAAATGTTTCTAAATGACAGCAATTACTGGCAGTCCGTCAAAGTCACCTTCATCTACGTATTCGCAGGGGTGCCGCTGCGTCTTGCGTTCGCTTTATTCGTGGCGATGCTGCTCAATACCGCTTCCCGTGCCATCGGCTTGTACCGGACGCTGTACTATCTTCCTTCGATTATCGGCGGAAGTGTAGCTGTAGGCATCATGTGGCGTAATATTTTTGGCGATGAAGGAATCATTAATCTGCTGCTCACGTTTCTTGGGCTGGAAAGCGTGCGCTGGTTCGGGGACCCGCTGGCTGCACTATGGATGCTCATTTTTTTATCGGTATGGCAGTTCGGCTCGTCCATGCTCATTTTCCTAGCAGGATTAAAAAATATTCCGGCGAGCTATTATGAGGCGGCCAGTGTAGACGGGGCAAACGGTGTTCAGAAATTTTTCAAGATTACCCTGCCGATGCTGAGTCCGGTTATTTTGTTCAATACGATTATGCAGACGATCGCGGCCTTCATGACCTTCGTGCCCGCGTTCATTATTTCCAAGGGAACGGGCGATCCGCTCGGCGGGACACTGCTTTACTCGCTGTATCTGTTCAAGCAAGGCTTTGAATATTTCCGGATGGGCTACGCGTCTGCAATGGCTTGGACGATGCTGATTGTTATCGCGATCTTGACCGCGATTTTATTCCTCACTTCCCGTTTCTGGGTGCATTATGAGTCGAAAGGAGACCGCTAAATGACGACGAAACGGTATGTCAAACGTACACTGTATCATCTATTTTTGGCAGGCTTCGCATTTCTGATGCTGTATCCCGTCATCTGGCTGCTGATGAGTTCATTCAAGCCGAGCGAGACGATCTTCGTTACAGCCGATTCGCTCATCCCGGAGACTTGGATTTGGGATAATTACAAGCAGGGCTGGGAAGGGATCGGAGGATATTCTTTTCTCGTTTTTATTAAAAATTCACTCGTCATCGTCGCATTGTCGACCGTTGGACATGTCATTTCCTCCGCGCTGATTGCCTTCGGCTTTGCCCGGCTGCAGTTTTTCGGCAAGGGGTTTTGGTTTGCGATTATGATGCTGACGTTAATGCTGCCTTTTGAGGTCGTCATGATTCCGCAGTACATCCTGTTCTCCGAGCTCGGCTGGCTGAATTCGATTAAGCCTTTGGTCGTACCAAGCTATTTTGGCCATGCGTTCTTTATATTTCTTATGATTCAGTTTATCCGCACGATCCCGCAGGAGCTGGATGAAGCGGCGACGATTGACGGATGCGGCAAATTTCGGTTGTTTTACCGAGTGATCGTTCCATTGATTGCTCCCGCCATCGCAACGGCCTCGATTTTCTCCTTCTATTGGGGATGGGAAAACCTGCTTGGTCCGGTGATGTATTTGAACAGTCCAGGGAAATATCCGGTCTCTATGGCGCTCAAAATGTTCCTTGATAACGAAACGGTATCCAATTGGGGAGCAATGTTCGCGATGTCGATTGTGACCCTTTTACCGGTGTTTGTAGTGTTTTTCTTCTTCCAGAAATATATTGTGGAAGGAATTAGCACAAGCGGGTTGAAAGGATAATGGAGATGGAAAAAGAGGGAGGCATCTATTATGGAACATGTTGCATTCGTTTTAAGCATTGATCCCGCTCAGAAAGAAGAGTATTGGCGCAGGCATCAGCAGGTGGATCCTGAGCTTGAACAGCTGTTCGCTGAGGTTGGCATTCATCGGTACCATATCTTTTTTCACGAAGGAACATTGTTCGCGTACATGGAGGTCGACAACTTCGAAGAAGCGATGTCCCGAATTGCCAGTCATCCGGCCGATCAAAGGTGGCAGGAGTATATGGCGGATATGCTGAAGCTTTGGGAGAACGGCAGCACGAGCAAGGTCATTCCAGAAATGTATCGATTCGTTGCGGGACAGAAGTAATTTTTACCGACATATAATTATTTCCTAGATTAAAGGCGGATATCTTCGAAATCGGAGGTATCCGCTTTTTTATTTTGAATGAAACCATTTTTTGGGCGAACCGCATCGGATCGTGATGGAGCTTTAAGATCCGCTTTATCTTCGCCGTTTGGATGTCTGATCAAGAGAAACCTGCTTTATAGTGCAATGCTTGGAGCCCTTGCTGAAGGGCTCTATTTTAATGGCAGTTTATATAATCTTCATTTTTTTTTAACCTATAATTTACAAACATTTACATACACCTCATATTTTCCCTTTATACTGAACGGGTCAATGCTCAGGGAGGTGCCATATGACAAGGCCGAATGAACTCACCGTACCGAAGAGATGGTCTTCTGAAGCGGGGAAGAATAAAGCCGCACGTGCAAAATCGTTTCATTGGAAAGAGAATATGACCGGTTATTTGTTTTTGCTTCCATGCCTCGTCATCTTTAGTATCTTCTTATTCTACCCGCTGTTTCAATCAATCTATTTAAGCTTTCATATGACAGATCCGCAGGGCAGAGTTGCCGGCTGGGTCGGACTCGATAATTTTACCCAATTGTTTACGACGGACAAGTTTTTAAACAATTTGAAGGTGACGATGCAGTTTGTACTTTACACCGTACCCGCAGCGATCGTCTGGGCGCTGATCCTCGCGGCCTTCACACACCATAAGCTGAAGGGGATGAGCATGTTTCAGTTCATCTTCTCGCTGCCGATCGCCATTTCCGCAGGTACGGGGGCGGTGATTTGGACGCAGCTGTTTCACCCTACGACAGGAATGCTGAATTATTTCTTATCCAAAGTCGGGATAGACCCTGTATTTTGGTTGTCTGATCCTGCATGGGCGCTGATCTCGGTTTCAATCGTCACGGTTTGGATGAATTTGGGGTTTAACTACATCGTACTGCTCAGCGGCTTTCAAAGCATTCCTCAGGATATTTATGACAGCGCCAAAATCGATGGTGCAGGGCCCGTAAGGAGCTTCTGGAGTTTGCTGCTGCCGCTGTTGTCGCCGACGCTTTTCTTCGTGCTCGTTGTTTCTGTGATCGGTGCGTTTCAGACGTTCGCTCAAATCCACATCATGACCAAGGGCGGCCCGATGAATATGACCAATGTCGTCGTATACCAAATTTATCAGGATGCGTTCGTCAACTATCGGTTCGGCGAAGGGAGCGCACAGGCACTCGTTTTATTCGCGATCATTCTCATTTTGACGATGCTGCAGTTCAAAGTGCTGGAAAAGAAGGTGCATTATCAATGAGCAAATCGATACGCTTCATCCCTCTCTATTTCATTCTTATAGTGATGGCGCTCATCGTACTCTATCCGATCATTTATGTATTTTTATCCTCCTTCATGACGCCAGAAGAAGCTGCATTGTATCCGCCGAAGCTGTGGCCGGGCAGTATGTATTTCGGCAACATATCGGATGTCGTGGATACGGTGCCAATCGCCGCTTTCATAATGAACAGCTTTATCGTTTCGACAATCGTGATGGCTGGGCAGCTTATTACGGCGAGT
This sequence comes from Marinicrinis lubricantis, assembly GCF_042658665.1. Taxonomy (NCBI): domain Bacteria; kingdom Bacillati; phylum Bacillota; class Bacilli; order Caryophanales; family Paenibacillaceae; genus Marinicrinis; species Marinicrinis lubricantis. The sequence continues at coordinate 1,644 of NZ_JBHSQV010000171.1, read as the reverse complement.
ATGGCGGCTTATGCCTTCACCTACATAAGCTTCGTTGGGAGAAATGTTTGGTTTGCTATTTTCTTGTCCACGATGATGGTCCCTTGGGAAGTGACGATTATCCCGAATTATTTGACTGTACGTGCATGGGGATGGACGGACAGCTATCAGGGTTTAACGGTTCCGTTCTTTGCGGCAGCCTTCGGGGTGTTCTTACTGAGGCAATATTTTATGCAAATTCCTAAGGAATTGTTCGAGGCAGCTAGAATGGACGGATGCGGACATGCCCGCAGCTTTCTGTGGATTGTACTGCCGCTGGCGCGCCCTGCGCTGGCGACACTTGCCGTCTATGTGTTTTTGAACACATGGAACAGCTATTTATGGCCGCTGCTCATTACGAATTCGGAGACGATGCGCACGGTACAGATTGGAATCAGCATGCTGCAGTGGGAGGAATTCATGTCTTGGAACCTTGTGCTGGCTGGAGTGGCGCTTATTCTACTTCCGTCATTGCTGCTGCTCTTGCTTGGATTGAAGCAGCTCGTGCGGGGAATCACAGCTGGCGCCGTTAAGGGCTAGACTCAGGAACGGGCATCACCGGGGTGTGAAGGCAGTGCTTTTTTCGCCCGGGTTGCTATAAAACTATACGAACCATGAAAGGGAGAGGAAACAGACGATGAAAAGAAGGTCGCAACCTAAGTTCATCCTTGTCGTCTTGCTGCTGCTTACGGTATTTGCGGCGGCATGCGGAAACAATGGCGGCAATAGCAGCAATGGGAACCATGCGAATACGACGGGGGCACAAGCTGCAGGCGAGAATACGGAGAATACGCAAAATACACAGAACGACACAAACGACGAGCCGGTGAAGGTCATTTGGTGGCATGCCATGGGCAATGAACTCGGAAAAGCTGTTGACAAGCTTGTTGCTGATTTTAATGCTTCGCAGGATGATTATGTGGTAGAAGCGATTTTTCAAGGCAGTTATGATGAAAGTCTGAATAAGCTGAAGTCTTCGCAGGGTACGGATCAAGCACCGGCCCTGATGCAGGTGTATGAGATCGGAAGCCGCTATATGATTGATTCCGGCAATATTACGCCGATTCAAAAATTTATTGACGCTGAAAACTATGATATATCAGATTTAGAAGAAAATATATTAGGCTATTATACGTTTGACGATCGGCTGTATTCGATGCCGTTCAATACTTCGAATCCGATCTTGTATTACAACAAGGATATGTTCAGGGAAGCAGGACTGGATCCAGAAAATCCGCCGACGACCTTCGAAGAAGTAGAGGAAGCAGCCAAGGCGTTGACGAAGGACGGCAAGTATGGGGCTTCATTCGCCATTTACGGATGGTTTATGGAGCAGTTCTTTGCGAATCAAGGCGCAGAATACGTGAATAACGGTAACGGTCGTACAGAACCTGCGACCGCTTCGCTGGTGAACACCGAGGCTGGGATCAAAACGCTGAACTGGTGGAAGGGCATGGTCGATCAGAAGATCGCATTGAATGTAGGCAGAAAAACGGACGATACAAAAACAATCATGGCTTTACGCCACATCCCCGGCATGAAAGCTAGGGGCTATGTTTCATTCCAGTACTAAACTCCAATACTGCTAATAACCGCTGTCGGAACAGGTACGCAGCTTTTTTTGGT
>NZ_JBHSQV010000170.1:0-55439 GCF_042658665.1 Marinicrinis lubricantis | reverse complement strand
GCCTACGCTCTTACAGAAAATCGAGGTTCAGAGAACATTCTCCACTACTATCTCTTAAGCTGTCAAAGTTGAAATAATGAGAATGAGTGCGGAAACAGGAGAAAAAAATACTTTTTAGTAGGAGGAAGAGCTCAATTCGGCTCTCCCTCGAAATATATTGCTTTATTTCCTCTAGCCATTCTCTTCATAAAATCGGAAAGGACCAGGTTTATTATTTTTTATTTACTGACTCCAAAGTGTAGAGCAGCAGAAACAATATCATAAAGATCGATGTCGCCGTCTCGATCAACATCGTACATCGCTGCATGGCCTTCAGGTTTTTGCAGATACGACCTGGCAATTAAGGAAATATCAAGTATATCAATTTTCCCGCTGCCGTCGAAATCACCGACAATCATGGTGATGGCAGGAACGTTCACGTCTTCGCCGCTTGACACAGCAACCGCGGCCTCAGCGCCAAGATAGCCTACCGCGGAAACTTTAATGTTGTAGCTGCCAGCTTCAGGTGTGATGAACGTATATCCGCCTTGCGTATCGGTAACCGTTTGATCGATCACCGAGTGTTCTTTTTCTAAAATAACGGTGAATCCGCTCAAGTCATTTAGATGCTGCGACGGATCGACTTCTACGGAACCTTGGATCATTGGCAGATCGACAATTGGTGCACTGTATGCAGCCGTTTGGAACGAAATCGGCTCGTTCCGGCTGTTCGTCATCTGGATCGCTTCATTCACGAATCCGATCTGAACCGTCTCGCCCGCTGGCGCCAGCACCGCGAACGTAATTTCGGCAAGCTGGCCTTCGCCGCTTACTCCGGCTTCTCTTCCCAGCTTGGTTACACCGAACGTTACGGTCCCCTCCGCATGATCTGCTTCATTGGCAATCGCCGTACCGCCTAGCCAATCGCTAATGGAGACTTGTGTGCCTGGCGCGGCTGCATTCGTATCGACGACTTTCAGCTGGGAAGGATCATACGCTATTTTCACGACGGTTCCATATAGATCCTTTGCGCCCTGTGCATCAACGGATAAGGTGAAGGTGTCACCTGTGCTAACCTGAGCCGGACCACTTAATTTCAGCAGTGTTTCCGAGCTGCCTTGAACGTGGAACGCAATCGGTTTGGAATACAGATCGTATGAAGCTCCGTTCTCCAGTGTTTGCGTATATCGCAGCAGGGCATGAGCCGTTCCATAGGTTACACCTGTTACGGTTGAATCGCTCACCTGCACATATTGCTTGCCGTCCAGCAGAACAATTTCCGGCTTGATCTCCTGCTGTTCTCTTTTGTAAGTTTCAATCTTAGCGCTGATATCGACACTTTCTTGGGTACTGAGGTTCAAGGACTCGCTGCTTGGAATCAGCTCTGCCGCCCAATCGGCAGACCAATGTGCATAGTCGGTCGTTAATCCATAAGTGCCGTCCAAGAAGTACTTGATGTAATCGTCTTGATTCCGGTAGGTCCATGGCCAGATCGTGAGGCCTCGATGCTTCGCTGCTTCCATGAATTGTTCACCTAAACCGCCATAGCTTGTATTAAACGTTGCATTGAGTGGTTGCACCGTCTTCAAAGCTTCACGCAGTGAACGCAGCACTTTGTCTTCATTTGCAATGCCTCCGGTTAAGAAACCGAGAGACATGCCCGGCATTTTCTCGCCCAAGCGTTTTAATTGGTCGGCGCTGAAGGAAATGACGACAACTTGATCCTCGATATCTTTTTCTTGAATGAGCTCGATGAGTGCATCCACGATCTCCGGTTTGTAGCTCTTAATTTCCACGAAATGAACAAGCTCGGTATGTTTAAATTCATCGAAAAACTGCTCCAGTGTAGGAATTTTTGCTGTAGGGTACTCCGCCGGGAATTGATCATTCGCGAGGATATTTTGGAGTTGGGCCAAAGTGTAATCCTCGACGTTGCCTGTACCGTTCGTTGTCCGATCTAACGTCGCATCGTGCATGATGACGATGTGACCGTCTTTCGTAATGTAAATATCGTTCTCAATGATATCTGAACCGTTGGCATAGGCGACTTTCGCACCCTCGAGTGTATTTTCAGGAGCGAGTGCAGGAATGCCGCGATGTCCGATAACGAGCGGACGGCGAAGCAGGGTTGTGCCGTAATTGTACACATCAAGAGCGTTGTAAATCCCTTCGGGTGACGGTGTCACGATACCGTTGACGCCTGCTGTTAACAGCTCGTGAATGGACAGCGGATCAGACGCTTCCTGTGCTGCCGCCCATACCGTGATGAGGCGCATTTGCAAATACGATACCTGCTCACGTGTTGCAGCTTCCTTTGGAAGCTGGGCGATTTTGGCCAGACTGCTGTTCGTCGTACGGCGAATGTCCATGAGCTGTTCCTCGGTCAGCTCCCCGCTTACTTGAAATTCGACAACGCCGCGAAGGATAGGATATGCTTCCCTGGCTCGTTTGACGAGATTGCCGTCAGCTGAAATGATAAAGGCATCTTCGATTTGACTATGTTTCAAGAATTGAACGGCCGCATCCGTCTCAGCCTCGGTTCGGACGTAGATAGCAGGAATAATCTGATCAGCGACCACCGGCAATACCATCTTCAAATTACCAATGGTACTGCCTGTGCGGTCGATGATGCTCAGCTCTTCATTGATACGGAAAATGACTGTAGCCGGCATAAAAGGTGTTTCTTGGCCAATCATGTGCTGCAGATGCTCGGCTTCGGTAATAATGGAAGGCGCGAGCGGTACCGTCGACTGTGGTTCAGTTACTTGAACGAATCGGTCCGAAGGCATCTCCGGCAGTGCTTCTTGGCGCAGTGTGACGCGAATGTTGTCCACCTTCATGATGCTTCCGTTAGCCTGTAGGCCGATTCGGCCGGCTCCGTAATCGGAGGCGAGATCCGTATCGATCAGCAGCTCGTCATCGATCCATTCTCTAACACGATGGTCGTAGGCTTGGATCGTGTAGCGATACATTTTATTCGCATCGATGACTTCGGAATAAGCGCCTTTTTCAGGCACATGCCATTGATTTGCCGGCGTACGGACAGCGAACTCGACACCATTCGCCGGAGTCGCGTTCTGCCTTACAGCCATTTGATAATAGGGATAATTGTCATTCTGCACACGGAACATGATGGAGTTCCAACGCGTTGATTCGTTTGCAGCAAGATGCGTCACATCCGCTTCGATATTGTAATTGCCGAATTGCCCCAAATACGCTGGCAGCAGCACACGGGATGGGTTGTTTGGAGCGGCCGAGGCATCGATCACGAGAGAGCCGTCGACTACGCTGATTTTGCTAGCGGAGCCTTCAATGACGCTCCATTCATCCGGCAGTTGACCGCTAGTAAGCTGGTCGAACGATTGTTCATACAGCACATATTCACTTTCCGCATCTGCCCTCGCCACGATCATGACTGGGATAGAGAGCTCTTGGCTGATTGCATTCACAGTAAATACCCCAGCTTTGCTGACAGTCATCGTATCCTCGGTGAACTGAACCTCTGGGTGAGCAGACTGCCATTCCACATCGGTACCTTTTACCGTGCCTGTCGTAAAGTCATTGAAATCAGCATGGAATTCGATGCTGTTTAATGAGACAGATTCGCCCACCGTCGCTAAAATATAACCAGGTTCATGGGACAGCTCTATGACAGCTGGTCCTTGCGTGGAAGGCGTTACGGTGATTTCCGTCGTAAGTTCAGATTGATAATAGACGGCCGTGAGTGTGACGGTACCCGCTTGCATAGGATACAGCTGATTGTCAACGATTTTTAGAACTTCTTCGTTCGAAGAATGAAGCTGGAGCCCATCGGAATATACCGCCTCGACGACTCCATCCGAGTAAGCTGCGGTGAAAGCCGGCTCAAATGGCCCCGTCAGCGCTTCTACTGTTTGGGGAAGATTGCTGTGCAGCTCATCCACCGAAATTCGAGTGACTTTCAAATTGTCAAAGGACACTTTGCTTTGATCGGCCTGAAAGCCGACTTTTCCTCTCTCTACTAACAGCTCAGTCGGAAGGGTTCGATCGGTCAGCAGGGTGTACTGCTCGTCTTCCGCAGCTTTGATATATTCCTTGATGTTGCGGCCAAAGACGCGAACCTTCATCGTGTAATCTTTGCCCAGCTCCAAAGGTGCACCCCAGCTGCCGCTTTCAGGGACGGCCCAATTGTTGCTTGCGTCGCGATATGCGATTTCATATGTACCGTTTTGTCTTACGGCCATTTGATTATACGGTGCATCGCCGGAAGAAGGCGCACGGAACATCAAGGCTGCCCACCGCGCACTGTTCAATACGGATTCAAAGCGGACGTCTGCTTCGATCGTATAGTTATCCCACTGCACCGGTGCGACGATACGGCTTTGCTGTCCAGCGCTGCTTCCGTCAAATTGAAGGCGTTTATTGCCGTACGTGTCTTCCACCACCGTGAATTCAGGACTGCTTCCGTTGATACTGGAGATCCAGCCCTGCGGCGTTTCACCCATAGCATAACCCTCGAAGTTTTCGTTCAACAATACATCGTCTGCATCTCCAGCGACGATTTCCTGCGAGAGAAGCAAATCGCCATAGCCTGTTGTGTCATTCCAGAACGAAACGGAGTTGTAGGCGCTCCAGTAGCTGTTTTTCGGTGATGTACTCGGGTCGTCACGGTCCGTGACACCGATTTCAAATCCGAGCGTTTGACTTGTTAAGGGATTATATTGCAGCATATCCCACGGAATCGCGATTTCGGCCGTCCAACCGAAGTCTGTCGTTTGAATGGCTCTTAAAATAGAGTTTTCGTCTTTGCTTGCATGGTTTGGCGCTGAACCGAAATAAAAAGAAGGCGTTGTTGTATTCGGCTGATAGACCAACCCGATTTGCAGATCATTTTCGGTAAAAGGTGCGGAGCGGTGATGTGTAGGATCTAGGAAAAGGCTGACGCTGTCCTGCTCGAACCAGCTGCCGGGTGCATTATGCACATACTTCTCGTCTTCTATAGAAACGGCGACATATAAATACTGGTTGTCCCACAGTACGCCAAACCAGGCGTCTTGCTCGTTTCCTTCTTCGAATCTAACATCGACGGGTGTGTTTACTTGCCAAAGGGTCTCCGAAGGAAGTCCGTCAATGACAGGAGGTACTGCCGTTTTGCGAATCTGTAATGATTTTCTCTCCGATATCTCTTCCGCTGCATCTGCTGTCCATGGGAATGAAGTCAAAAGGATTGCCGTAATGAGTGCCCATACGAGGGATTTGCCAAGTTTCATTCGGATTTCATCCTTTCCCAAATATTTAAGATGACTTGCACACTTTCAGCTCGTGTGGTGAGACCGTGAGGCACAAAAAGCTGGTTTCCTCGTCCCAGCATCAGTCCGTATTGAGCGGCCTGCTGGATGTAGGACTTCGCCCATGATGCGGAGTTATCCAAATCTGTGAACGTCGACTGCATGCTTTCCGCTGGGCTCACAGTCGGTGCTGCATCCTGCTCTACATACATCAGCGAACGTACCGCGATCACAGCCATCTCCTGCCTGCTGATGAGCGCATTCGGAGCGAACGTGCCGTCCCCTTGTCCAGCGATAATTCCTGCATCCGCAGCCGCTTGGACATCGGCAGCATACCAGGCGGAAGGATGGACGTCGTTAAAACGTACCATGCCGCTGGCTTCTAGTCCCAGCGCCCGAGCCATAAGCGCTGTAAATTCAGCACGCGTCACTTCACGTCCCGGAGCGAATGTATTCGCATCGATGCCGGATGTGATCTGCAAAGCCGTAGCGCGCCCGATGGCATCATAAGCCCAATGTGTGCTTGAAACATCACCATACGATTTTGTAAATTCAAATATGCCAAAGGTACCGAAATTTCGCAGCTTTGCACTCAATTTTCCTTGCTCTACGCGGCTGTCTATGTAAGTGAGGACTCCATCTTCTGTAACGTCATACAGTGCAGTAAGAACTGGATTGATACTGCTGCGCACATCCATCTCAATACGCACGGGAATATCCAAAGAGTGGAGACTTTGAGAGGAGCCGTCTTCTTGCTCAACTGACAGTTGCAGCTTCAAAGCTGGCCCTGCGCTGACGATTTCTGCATAATGGAGGGCCGAGGCTCTCACAGCGATCTGCAGCGTTTCTTCAAGAGATAGCTCCTGGGCTGTGAAGACGATACGGGCATCCGTCATGTTCGGCTGATCACCGAGCTTCGACAGTGATGCCCAAATTTCATATGCTAAATGCAGGCTGACACCGGAGGGAGTCGTCACGGTTAACTGCTGTCCGTTCAACTGCATCGCCGTCTCTAAAGGAAGAATTAGCGTATCCACACCAGCTGGCATTGTGATGTTCAAGCGTCCTTGATCCAAAAGCTCTCGCAGCTGCTCAGCCGAATATTCCATTCGATCACTGTCATCCGAGATGGAGCCGCTGTTTGGCAGGTTTGGTACACTGCCAGGAGTACCCCCGTTACTCGGTTTATCCGGATGTTGACCGCCTGGATCTTGTCCATCCTCTTCAGGAACGGAGACGACAGTGTAATTCATCACTTCCAGATTAGGATTGACCAAGGTGACTTCAGCGAACTTGACTAGTGCCATATCGACGGAATCGGTCAGTGATTTAAAAGTCACCTTGTACAGGATGGTGTCTTTCATACTTAATCCGGGATGTTCTCCTATTTGGATCCAGCTAAACTCAGCTAAGCCCTGCTCCTTATTTACCTTGTTCCGTATAACGTGTCCCTCCCAATTCCCCTGCTGCACATTCACCTCACTGCTGCTCGTGTGTGCGTCGAGGGGCTCCAGCATAGAGGCCGGGAACGAGAGATTCACCGTCCCGCTGTACAGTTCCCTCGCTGTAATGTACACATGAATACGAACTTCATCACCGGATTGCACATGACCTGTCGCTTCCGCTTTAAGGGAAAGTGCAGCTTCACCAGCGGCAGAGGCGTTTTGGCTATGCCCTATCCATACACTTGCGATCATGACGATAACGACGGTTAGACTTATCCATTTTCGAATGATCCTGTAATTCACTTTCATCCCTCCTCTCCACAGAAGTAATCTGCATGGATAAATGTAGCAGTATTACAATAAAGAAGTGTAAATTCCAGATCAATTATTCGTAAATTTGGCGCATATCGCCATAAAGTGTTTGTTAACAAAATGTCGAACGCGCATCGTTTATTAGCGATGGTCAGGCAAGCAATAGCCGCATGAATTGGTTATAATATCCAAAAGGCGATTTGTTGAAAATGAGGAAACGGTAAACAGCTGCGTGAAGGAGGAAGTAGATATGGTGCAGGGAATGAAGCAGCAAATCTTAAATGAACTGAGCCGAATCGAGCAGGAAGAACAAGTTCGTATACTATACGCCTGCGAGTCCAGCAGCCGTGCTTGGGGTTTTCCTTCGAAGGACAGTGATTATGATGTGCGCTTCATCTATATTCGTCCTGTCGATGATTACCTGTCTATTTTTGACACAAGAGATGTCATTGAACGGCCGATCAGCGATATGCTGGACATGAACGGGTGGGATATCAAAAAGGCGCTGAATTTATTTCGCAAATCCAATCCGCCGCTGCTGGAGTGGCTGCATTCACCGATTCAATACGCGGAACGGTATTCGGTTGTTGAACAAATTCGGCAAATCTCACCGCTCACGTTCTCACCGAAGTCGTGTATGTATCATTATCTCAACATGGCCAAAGGGAACTTTCGCGATTATTTGCAGGGCGAGGTGGTGAAGATCAAGAAGTATTTTTACGTACTTCGGCCCTTGCTCGCATGTGCTTGGATTGAGAAACACAACTCAATGTCGTCTATGGAGTTCGATGCATTGCTAACGGATCTCATCCCGGCAGGCAGTCCTCTGATGGCAGAGATTCAGGAGCTGCTTACTCGGAAGAGAGCGGGGGATGAATTACATATGGAACCCAAGCAGCACGCGATCCATGAATATATTGAGCAGAGCATTGCTCATTTTGAACAGACGGCAGCGAAGATGCAGACGTCGGATCAGGTACAGGATTTATTTCGTGATGCCCTAAAGGAAGTATGGGGAGGCTGGAGATAGGAAGGTTGACTGTGAAACCTAATAGTCTATCTTGAACCGAAAACGAACCCCACTTTCACTAGTGGGGACTAAAGTCTGTTATAGAGATCACGTACCTTTGGTTTTATAACAGACCCTGAACATTCGTTACCATTGATTTTAATGGATGACCGATTTCCACATGGAACTCACACTCTGGAAAAAGGAGGGATTGTAACTGAAATCTTGAATAATTAGCTAATACACACAACCAAATGGGTTGAACTGTAATTCACCGTTTACATGATGGTTGTTATCCTCCTCTCAAATAGAACAACGATGGGAGGAGAAGTCTAGGAGGCAGAGGACAATGCATAGATTCAAAAGTGCATCAGGAATGCGTCAAATCTATGATTCTTATAATAGGCTTCTAGAAGCATGGAATATTCCAGTGGAGGAGCGGGATATTGAGACGTCATATGGGAAGACGCATCTCATTTCAGCAGGAGATTCGCAGAATCCGCCGCTGTTATTATTTCATGGTACAGCAGATAATTCCGCCATGATGTGGATCTACAACGCCAAGGCTTTAGCGGAGCATTTTATGTGGTTGCGGTAGATATTATCGGAGGTTCGGGTCGAAGTGAACCGAATTCGAATTATTACAGTCAGTTCAGTCAAGTAGTTTGGATCGATGAAGTGATGGACGCGCTTCAGATTCAGAAAGCCCACATTTGCGGGGTCTCGTATGGAGCTTACTTGAGCTATTTATATACGCTGAAAAGACCGGATCGGGTAAATAAAGCGGTATGTTTAGCTGGGAGAATTCCATCCAGCCAGTTCGAAGTGATGATGAAAATGATGGCGGCATTTTTACCGGAAGCCTTATTTCCGTCTGAAAAGAGCTGCAGGCGCCTATTAAACAAATTGACAGCTCCAGGCAGCATCGTGTTTCAAGAGAATGAGGCGTTGATGAGGCATTGGTACTACTTATTGAAGTATTTCAATAATCGATCGATGATGCAGCATAAGATCGAAATTCATCCAAATCATGAATTGAAGATGTTAAAAAAGAATACGCTGTTTTTGATCGGAGAGTATGATCGGCTGACGAATTACAAGAAGGCCATTCATCGATTAGATGAAAATGAACTGAACTATACAGTGATTCGAGATGCGGGTCATGCTATTAATCATGAGCAGGCCGCAGTGATTAACCGTGAGATTGTGGGATTTTTGAGTTAATTAACGATCTTCAAATAGCCAATTAGAATTGGAGTCACACATGCTTCATAAGGAGGAGTTAAGATGAGGGCACTCGTTGTCATTGATTATACGGTGGATTTTATTACAGGGAAGCTGCCATGCGGAGAACCCGGCATGCAGATTGAGAAGCGCATTGTGGAATTGACGGAATCGTTCGTTCAGGCAGGAGATGAAGTGGTCATGGCCGTTGATCTGCATGAGGAGAACGATCCATATCATCCGGAGACGAAGCTGTTTCCGCCTCATAATATCCGAAATACCGAAGGCAGAACACTGTATGGGAAGTTGAACAAAGCCTACCAACAATATCAGGATCGTATTTACTGGATGGACAAAACGAGATACAGTGCATTTTGCGGGACAGATTTGGAATTGAGATTAAGAGCAAGGCAGATTGAGGAAGTCCATCTTGTCGGGGTTTGTACGGATATCTGTGTGCTGCATACCGCAGTCGACGCATACAATAAAAATTTCTCCATATGTGTGCATGCAGACGCCGTTGCCAGCTTTAATCCGGCGGGTCATGATTGGGCGCTAGGACATTTTCAAAACACGCTTGGAGCCCAGCTGCTAAGGGACGGTAGGCCCTATAAGCTATAAGTTCATTAAGTTATTCAGTAGAGTCATCGAATCTAAATAAAGAAGCAGGTGAACATGTGATAAACCACATTCAATTAAAACAACTCACCCACATGGAGGAAGTCCGATTGCTGGATCAAGAGTTCGCCCGACGGTATCCGTGGTATAGGCAGCGTAATTATTATGAAACCTGTCTTCAAGAAAATGAAACAGGAGAGCGATTGACGCTTATGGCATACGATAAAGGCGTGTTGGCAGGCTGCTGTCATTTGCTTTACCGTTCTACCTATCCGTATTTCAGAGAGCACGATATTCCAGAAATTAATGATCTCAATGTATTTCCGGAACACCAAAGAAAAGGCATTGCAAGCAGACTTTTCGATGAATTCGAGCGAATCGCATCCCAGAAATACAGTCAAATTGGTCTGGGAGTTGGACTCTATTCGGACTATGGAAAGGCACAGAGAATGTATGGAAAACGTGGATATGTCATGGATGGCAACGGATTGATGTACAAGAACGTTCCTGTTAAACCAGGCAGTCAAGTAAGCGTAGATGATGATCTATTGATGTATTTGGTGAAGGAACTGCATATAAAAGCATAGATGATGGGAGGCGTGTCACTATGTTCGTTTATAGGCATCAGGATATCGCGGTCAGACGTCTCACGGAAGAAGATGCTCCTACATTGGTCAAATGGCTTAGTGATAAACGAGTTTTGAAGTATTACGAAGGGCGGGACCGGCCGCATGATTTGAAACGGGTCCTGGAGCATTACTTTGAACAAACCAGTGAGGTAACCCCCTGCATTGTGCAGTACAAATCCGTGGATATCGGATATATTCAATTTTATCCAATCCTTGTTGAAGAGCTTCAAATCTACGGATATTCGGATTTTACAGAGAGCATTTACGGCATGGATCAATTTATCGGGGAAGTGGACTACTGGAACAGAGGGATTGGCACGAAACTAATCCAATCGATGGTAACGTATCTGCTAGAACATGAGCAAGCCGATAAAATTGTGATGGATCCGCAAGCTTGGAATCAACGCGCATTACATGTCTATGAAAAATGCGGATTCAGGAAAGTGAAGCTCATGCCCAAGCATGAGTGGCACGAAGGTGAATATCGAGATTGCTGGTTAATTGAATATGATAAGAATCGTCAAAACAGCGTATAAGGGACTTGATTTTGATAGACTTTCATTGTGGAGAGAATAAATCACATTTAAGGGGAAGTCAATAAATGGGTTATATCGAAACATTAAGAGAACTTGTCGGGAACACACCGCTTATTTTGGTGAGACCGACCGTATTAGTGATCAATGCCAAAGGTGAAGCGCTGCTTGTTCGTTATCAGGATGATGTTTGGGGATTGCCTGGGGGAATGATGGAGCTTGGGGAATCGGTAGAAGCATGTGCGGCGCGCGAGGTGAAAGAAGAAACAGGTCTTACGGTAAGGAATCTTCAGCTGTTCGGTGTATTTTCTGGCAAGGAATTATACACGAAGCTAAGGAATGGCCATGAATACTATAATATCGTCATTGGATACATTTGCACGGACTATGAAGGAGTCATTCAACCAGACCAAGATGAAGTCTTAGAGGCGAAGTTTTTTCAACTGCAGCAGCTGCCTGAAAATACTTCGCCTTTCATCAAATCTAAGGCCAGCGAATACGCTGGACAAATCAGCAGGCTGTTGAATCAACCTCGCTGAATTTATTGAATGGGATATTTTTTGCAGCCTATTGGGCATGAACGACAATGGATGAAGATCATAAGTTTAGCCTTTTCTATACCACATGGATGGTTCAGAAGAACTAAAATGACAGATTACGAGATCTATTTATATCGAACATATGTTCGTAATTCATAGTCTGTGGTATAATATGGATGCAATAGAATCGGCTCTCAAGGGTGGTCGGCTAACCTCTATGCAGGAGGTGATGCCTGTGGAAGTGAAAGACACATTGATGATAATGATCTCATTCGCTACCTTAATTGTCATGATCCTTTCATTCCACAAAAAGAAATAGACCTCCCTTGAGCCTGGAAGCTTCGGAGGTCTAATTCATTTGAAATTCCTGTGTCGATCGCCCTTGAAGGCAGTCTATTGCAAGACCGTAGATGCGCCAACATCTGCGGTCTTTGTCCGTATGTTCTTTTATTCACGAATACATACTCATTTTAGCATAGAACACCTTGTTTGAAAAGAAATGTAAGTCGGATCTGTGATGGAGAAATATTAATCATCATGATAAATCGTACATTTACATAAAAACAAATGTTCGGTATAGTGTAAATTGGTTTTATATTCTAATTTTAGGAGTGGATTGTATGGCGAGAGTGGTAGGATTTGAAATGAACAGCCAAGATCCTCAGCGGGCCTCAAGCTTTTATTCATCTGTTTTTGGTTGGAAAGTGGGTGCACCCAATTGGGGTTATCATCCTGTGACCACAGGATCCGAGGAACAGCCTGGCATTAACGGCGGCATTGCTCTCGGGCCGCATGATTACGCACACGGCACTCGAATTCAGATCGAAGTGGACGATATCGATGAAGCGATCCGCAAATCGAAGGACGCAGGTGCACAAATCGTGAGGGACAAGATGGAATTTGATGATTTCTATTTAGCCTATTTAGTAGATCCGGTGGGCATCGGTTTTGGTTTAATTCAAAACAAATAATACAAGCTTGGTCTATAGGGGTCTGCATGCGAGCGGGCCCGTATAATAAAGTTCTTCAACTTTGCTTAACAAGGATGGAGGATGAAACATGATTCGATCCTCTCATTTTACAGATCATCAATAATATCTTCGTTCTTTTGAATTTATCAGTCGTTTAGAGGATGATCACTCTATTGTTGAAAAAGAATAGGAATGATACGCATTGAAGCATCAATGGATCATCAAATTCCCCATAATTTGCATAATTCTATCTATTTTGATTAGGTCATATGTCTACTATCAGGTTAGGTATCAAATGCAAGAGATTCAACATGTTAAACAAGATATTACCGTGGCGGCAAACAAGTATTTTAAGCAGAGAGGCATGGATGCAAAGGTTCAAGAAGTAGATATTGATTTTCATACTTATACCCTGTTTGATTCGCGGGATTGGAGGGTCAAGACGGATAATAATGATATATGGATAGCTGAGGAAGGATTAATCCATTTCTATGACGAAGATGAGAAGGTTTATTATGAATTAGATCGGAGTAAACAAGAGTTTGTGAAGACACATCATCCGAAGGATACTTATCCTGAGAGAGATCAAGGTATTCTCATGATATCAGCCCTAATCCCTTACTATCTCGCCTTTGCTTTTGTTGGTTATTTCATCATTAAAGGGTACCTTTTTATCATGAACAAGCTGGGAATCAAACCGTAGAAATTCATAAGGCGGTAAGGAGTTTCAAATGACAAGCCCTATTCGCCCAAACCGCTGGAACCGTATTTACAGCAGCTTGGGCTGGAATCGAAGTGAATTGGTTGATATCGCAGCGTCAACTTTTAAGTATTACATATTTGAAAGGGATTCTTTCTTCACATAATGACGCAGCTCAAGATTCGTGGCTTGGATCGCATGAGCCAACACGTTCGCTATGGCGTCAGCTCCCTTTAAAGTGAAATGCGTGTGATCTGTGCCATTCACAGATACCATGAAATAACTGTGCACCTCTTCTTCTCCCACTTGTGAGAAATGAGCCAAGCTTTCACTCATGAGGTCGATGAGTGGCACTTGTTCTTCGTCTGCCACTTGCTTTATCGCTTCGCAATACGTCGGAAAATCGTTTATATACGACCCGTCTACGGCTTGATGAAGTCTGGCGACGGGAGTAATGAGTAGGGGATGAGCTTGTTTTCCTCTCGCACCGGATACATATTGCTTCAAATACGCTTTGTAATCGGTAAAGGGTTCCGTGTAGCGTTCCGGCCGACTTTTTGTCGCGTCATTATGTCCCATTTGAATCCACAAATAATCACCAGGCTCCATCTTTTCTAAAATAGCATCCAGCCGTCCTTCGGTGATGAAGGTCTTGGAGCTGCGGCCGCCAATCGCATGATTATGGAAAGTCGCCTCAGAAAGGAAGTACTTATCAATGAACTGTCCCCAACCTCCTTGGGGAGCAACATCCTCCCTGTAGGTTTGTACGGTAGAATCCCCTGCTAAATAAATGTGGATCGATTTACGTTCGTTCATGCCTTCCTCTCCCTTCATTTGCTTAACACAAGGCTAACTCGTTCCAAAAGTTCATTCAATCGTACATTTTTGCATGTGGGCATTAGACGACGAAAGATGAAGTGATCGAACTGCAAGGAAGGGCTTGGTGAGTGGTATCTCGCTTCTGCAAAAGAGTATAATTTTACGATAATGTTCAGCGGTGCATCCGATGATTCAAAAAGTCGAAGCAGCAAACGATTCGTATTGAATTCAGGCAAATCGTCGACCGACATTCGTATTTCGTATGATCTATGTTTTTGTAAGATAATCACCGTGTTACAAAAAAAGATATTGCTTTTCATAGGGATTGGATTAAAATGTAATAAATTGTGATATGAGGAATTTGGGAAGGGGGTCATATGATATGCCGAATCATACCGAGATTTACAAAAATCAAGCAGAAATGTACGAGAGAATGATCAGCAAGCAGCCAAATCTATCATCGGTGATGAAAGAAATACGAGATTACCAAGGTTTAGATGTCGCAGATCTAGGAGCCGGTTCGGGCAGATTGTCCGCGGTCATCGCTCCTGAAGCAAAATCTTTAACCAGTATCGATCAATCGAAAGCGATGCTGGATGTATTGGAGTCCAGAATGCCTGCTGGCTTATCGAACCTGCGGACCGTGGTGGCGGATCATCGAGATTTGCCAATAGAGACGGCTTCCGTGGACTTTGTTGTATCTGGCTGGAGCTTATGCTATTTGGCGAATTCGAACAATCCGAATTGGCAAAATGATTTGCGCACGATCATGTCGGAGTTGGATCGGATTCTTCGTCCCGGCGGAACGATCGTCATTTTTGAAACGATGGGAACGGGAACAGAAATCCCAAATGCGCCAGACTTTTTAAAGCCGTATTATTCCAAGCTGGAAGAAGAATACGGTTTTGCTTACCGATGGATTCGAGCTGATTATGAGTTCTCAAGTTTAAGTGAGGCGGAGGAACTTATTCGATTCTTTTTCGGAGATGAATTAGCTGATCGAGTATTAGAGCATCAGTGGCAGGTCGTACCGGAATGCGCAGGCATATGGTGGAAGCATACATGCGTATAATCAGATGGTTAGTTGTGATCTTCTTTTTCCTCTTCACTGCATGTTCCACGGATTCCGATGATGAGCTGCGCACCATTTTCCAATCGGAGGGACAATCTTGGAGCGTTGCCATTACGAATGAAGTGATCGAACATGGGGGCAAACGTTATTTCCAAATCCATTATCAGTACAAAGGAGCTTTAGAAGATCTGCAGCAAGTTGAACGAATTTCGTTTGCGCAAGGGACGAGATTGAACACCCAGATAAAGAACATTTACGATCCCTCCTATAAAGAGAAGCTGCAAGGCGAAGGACAGTACCAAGAGGAATATGAAGCGCAGTATGGCATAGTGATAGAGCCCATAAAACATCGAACGACAAAGGAGTTCCTGATCTCATCGAAGGCAATGAATTCACATCGCTAGATGTGATTGAGAATGACCGCATGAATATCCAAATTCAGTGGGAGACAGCGACTGAAAAGTATCAAGATGTCGTGAAGTAGCTTTATTGAGATCGAGAAAATGCAGCTAACATCTATTTCAAGCACTAAGATCAAAATAGAGATTGCATATGAGGGAACACTGGCTGTCGATCTTCCAAACGGCCTGAAAGCAGGAGAAAGTCTCGAACTGCAAGGTAAGTCCGTCTTTAAAATCAAGGACAACAAGCTGATCATGATTGAGGATTATAGCTAGTGACCGTTTCGCCCGAAGGGAGATAACCAATGAATTTCACAAAACGTGCTATCGAAATAATTGAAAATGATTCGAAACAAGACACTTTTTCTGGAGCGATATGTATCGTTGAAAATAATGAAGTCGCGGCTGAAGGTTACGGATTTGCCAATCGAAGTGAGAAAATAAACAATACAGCGACGACACGCTTTGGCATGGCATCGGGCTGCAAAGTATTTACCGCTGTGGCGATTTGCCAGCTTGCCGAGCAGGGGAGATTGTCTTTTGAGACGAGATTAAAAGATTGTCTGTCCATCACGTTTCCACACTTTGATCCTGAAATCACAATTCATCATCTACTCACTCATAGTTCGGGCATTCCCGATTATTTCGATGAAGAAGTGATGGACGATTTCGAACAGCTGTGGGAGACGGTTCCGATGTATCGCATACAAGAACCGAAGGATTTCTTACCGCTCTTTCAGCATGGCGAGATGAAGTTTCGTCCGGGAGAAAAGTTTTCATACAGCAATGCAGGCTATATTCTGCTTGGGTTAATTGTAGAGCAAGTATCAGGTAGATCCTTCACAACCTATGTGGAAAATAACATATTTCGGCGATGCGGAATGAATGATTCTGGATATTTCAGGATGGATCAGCTGCCTGAACGAACCGCCTTTGGATATATCGAACAAGGTGAATCATGGAGAACGAATATCTATTCACTGCCTGTACAAGGGGGTCCGGATGGAGGCGCCTTTACGACCGTCTTGGATATGAAGACGTTCTGGGATGCTCTCTTTTCGAACCAGTTATTATCTCCACAGAACACAGACAAGTTGCTGTCCCCTTTAATCCAAGTGAATGAACGTACGTATTACGGTTACGGAGTATGGATGCTCGGGTTTGAAGGCAGGATTAGAAAGCATTTCGTCATGGGCTCGGATCCCGGCGTAAGCCTGCAGTCTTCGGTTTATAAAGATCGGAAGCTGCAAGTCCATTTGATCGGAAATGTGGGTGGTAGAGCTCATTCGCTTTCAAGAGTATTGGATGAGATGCTGTTTAGCGAATCGGATTAAAACTTATAAATTTGAAAAAAATTAGGTACTGGTCAAGAAGAAAGAGAATAATAGACTTGCGCGATGAACTGGGGGAAGCGATATGGAAGTATCATTTGCAGAATATATGATCAGCACGGACAAATCGAAGCTGGATCATCCGACCATTCATCGGCTGTTAGCGGCTACGTATTGGGCGAGTTTGAGGATGAATGGGAGTGGAGAATATTAGATGAGGAGTCTAAGAGTGTATATTATTATTTTGACAGTATCCCTCATTCTCGCAAGCTGTAGTAATTCCTCCGGGAATTCAAGCGGTGTCGCTGCCGAGAAAATCACGGACTCTCATGGCGTGGATACAAATCAAAACCCCTTTACCATCAGAATCGATGTGCTTTCAGAAATTAAAGTGAATCAACCCTTCAATGTGGTCGGAACTTTGAAAAACAATACAAATGCTCCGATTCGGATTTCATATGGTGCGAACCTATTTACGTATCAAATCATGGATCAAGAGGGAAAACCCATCGAACAGGATGCTGAAATTCTTCTTGCAGTCAATGATATTGGTTTTGAAACCGAATTAGAGCCGGGTACAGCATTTCGATACAATGGGGAGGACCATCGAAGTAAAGCATATTACGAATTTACAATGAGTGAACCGGGGACATATCGAGTTCGAGCGACTGCAACTTTTTAAACGTATGATGGTGACACGCGACAAGAACAAGAAATCACATCTGTAGATTAAGTATTCACGGTGGAGTAGTGTGCCGTTTTAAATATCTTTCATTCTGCTCACTCCAGACCGATATGTACGTTATTCGTATCGTATAATATCACAACGAGAATGTCATGTGTACACCATTCATTGAGGAAAGTGGATCTTCGTGAAAGAGTTCGAAATCAGGCAGGCAGTGTTTATATGAACGGAACGGCTACGAAAAGGATTCTCAGTTTCTTCATTATGATTTAACCTTATTAAAATACAGAACCTCATTTCATCGCTTGCCATGGAAAGGCTCACTCCACAAAGATTATTTATTGTGGAATGAGCCTTTTTCTCTCCGCACAAGCTAAAAAAAAATGTTGACAAGTGCGGAGTGGGGCCTATATAATTCCTTTTGTACTAAAACGTAACACTTACGATTAAGAAATGAGGGATCAAGAATGAAAAAGGTAACAGGTTTTATTGTACTGATTATGATGATGATCGCACTCGCGGGATGCGGGGATGATAGTAAATTTACTTTGGAAGAAGGCAAGACGAACGTTGTGACGACATTTTATCCTGTCTACTTCTTGGCTTCTGAAATTGGCGGAGACTACGCCCACGTGATCAACCTCGTTCCTGCCGGTGTGGAGCCGCACGATTGGACGCCGAAGAGTCAAGATCTCGTGAATATGAAAAAAGCCGATATGTTCGTATACAATGGGGCCGGGTTTGAAGGCTGGGTCGAAGATTTTCTAAGCAGTCTGGACGCTTCCGAGGATCTGAGCATTATCGAGGCTACGAAAGGCGCCGACTTGATACATACCGATGAGGAAGAGGGATCGGAAGAGGCTCATGATCATGAGGAAGGTGCTGCGGGAGAAGACGAAGCAGCTCATGATCACGAAGAAGAAGCAGCGGAAGAGGAGCATGGGCATAGTCACGATCATGGTGTGGATCCTCATGTATGGATGAGTCCGGTGCAGATGAAGACAATGGCTCAAAATGTATACGATGGATTTGTTGCAGCTGATCCGGAGCATCAAGTGGTGTATAAGGAAAACCTCGATCAGCTTGTAGCGGAACTGAATACATTGGATCAGCAATATCGTGACGTAGTAGACGCGGCATCAAGGAAGGAATTGGTCGTTTCCCATCAGGCCTATACTTATTTGGCTAGAGAGTACGGACTAACGCAAATCGGCGTCATGGGCCTTTCCCCGGAAGCGGAACCTACCGCACAGGATATTAAGAAGGTATCGGATTTCATTAAAGAGCATGATGTGAAATATATATTATTTGAAGAGCTCGTCTCCCCGGAAATCGCCCAAATGCTTGCGAATGACCTGGATATCGAAAGTCTGGTGTTTAACCCGCTGGAAGGATTGTCCGAAGAACAGGAAAAAGCTGGGGAAGATTATATTAGCCTCATGAAATCGAATTTGACATCCTTGGAGAAAGCTTTACAATAGTAACGATATACACAAGATCATATGTGTTTCATCTAATCGAATTCTACGAGGAGAAGTGTCTTATGCTTGACCAGAGTGTTTGTCACGAACCGGTCATTACTATAGAAAATGTATCCTTCGGCTATGAAGATCGGCAGGTCATCCGCGATTTGAATTTGAACGTGCTGCAGCGGGATTTTGTCGGATTGATTGGCACGAATGGAGCGGGCAAAACGACGCTGCTGAAAATGATTGTCGGTCTGCTTCGGCCAAAGCAGGGAACCATTCGTCTCTTTGGGACCCCGATCAAACAATTTAAGGATTGGGAACGTATCGGGTATGTACCGCAAAAGAATTCCTTCAATCCATTGTTTCCGGCAACGGTGAAAGAAGTGGTCATGTCCGGATTATATAATCGAAAGAAGTTGTTCCGGCCGATTCATAAGAAGGATCAGAAGAAATGCATGGATGCCATGAAAGCTTTAGGTGTTGAGCATCTTGCCGATCATAAAATCGGCCAATTATCCGGTGGACAGCAGCAGCGGGTGTTCTTGGCAAGAGCGTTGATCAACAACCCGGAGCTGCTCATTCTCGATGAGCCGACCGTCGGTATTGACAGTGAGACACAACAATCATTCTTTTATATGATTCAGCATATGCATCAGCACCATAATATTACATTCTTGATGGTATCACACGATCTGGACATGATGAAGGCCTATTTGGGGCATGAGCCGAAGCAAAGCAGCGGCAAGCTGAACTTCTTTGTGAAGCACTCACACGAGGTTCAGGACTGTGTGGAGACGGATTTGATGCACTCATTGGAGTATTTTCACAAGCAGGCTGTCCGTGAACCGGTACAGATAGGGGAGTAAGAACATTGGATATCATCTATGAACCTTTTTTTCAGAGAGCGCTCATTGGCGGGGGGCTGATTGGTCTCATGGCACCGTTAATCGGCATTTTGCTCGTACTGCGCAGATTGGCCATGATTGGGGACACACTCGCTCACGTATCGATCGCTGGAGTGGCTCTCGGCGTACTGATTAATTGGTATCCGCTCGCTACGGGCATTCTTTTTGCGGTGGCGGCGGCTTTTATTATCGAGAAGCTGCGTAAAACGTATAAAACGTACGCGGAGCTTTCGATCGCCATCATCATGTCAGGAGGGGTAGCGTTAGCGTCCATTCTGTTCACGGTAGGCAAAGGATACAATATTAATGTACAGAGCTATTTCTTCGGCAGCATCTTTACGATGGATCAGACGGATTTATCGACGATACTGATCGTCACCATCGTTGTGCTTGGTCTCGTCAGCTTCCTGCTGAAGGAACTGTTTTTGCTCACATTTGATGAGGATGCGGCCGCTGTGAATGGACTCCCAGTCCGATGGATGAATATCGTATTAACTGTCCTGACAGCCCTAGTCATCAGCTCAGCGATTAAAGTCGTCGGGGTTCTGCTCGTGAGCGCCTTGTTGACCATACCGGCTGCCAGTGGCTTGGCACTTGGCAAAAGCTTTAAGCATACCGTTATCGTATCTGTCATTATATCGGAGGCGGCAGTGATCGCGGGGCTAATGGCTGCAGGCTTGTACAACATCGCTCCGGGCGGATCCATCGTGCTGCTGTTAATTGGCATTTTGGTGACAATCCTGTTCTTCAAAAAAGGATTTCGTGTATAATAAACGAATACGGTTCAGAGTATGAATCCCGCAAAAGATCTTGGAAACCCATTTTCAACTTTTGTGGGTTTTCTCTTTGTCTCATATATCCTAGAGGATTCATTATTTGGAAGGAGTGGATTGGATTTTGGAAGTCAACCTATGGATCGCGTTGTGGGCAGGTGTTGCATCCTTCATTTCACCTTGCTGCTTGCCGCTGTATCCTTCCTATATTTCTTACATAACGGGAATTTCCGTGAATGAGTTGAAGTCTGGACAGACGAAGGAAATGCGTGTCAAGACCATGACACATACTTTGTTCTTCATTCTTGGATTCTCCGTGATTTATTACACATTAGGAGCTGCGGCTGGATTTGTCGGCGACTTATTTCGGGACAATCGGGAATTGATCAGTTCTCTGGCAGCAATTTTGATTATCGTCATGGGATTGTTTCTGATGGGGGTCTTTAAGCCGCAGCTGCTTATGAAAGAAATGAAGCTGAATGTCGGCTTGAAACGAGCGGGCTATCTTGGGACATTCTTGATTGGTATCGGCTTTGCAGCAGGCTGGTCGCCTTGTGTTGGACCGATCCTGTCGGCAATTATCGCCTTAGCTTCGACAGAGCCAGGCAGCTGGTTTCCGCTGATGACGGCTTACACGATCGGTTTTGCAGTTCCGTTTTTCGTGATGGCGTTTTTCATTGGTTCTACACGTTGGATTTTGAAGTATTCGAATATCATTATGAAGATTGGCGGAGCGTGTATGATCGTGTTCGGTATTTTACTGTACACCGGTCACATGAGCAAAATCACTCAATGGCTTAACAGCATTACACCGGAATGGCTGACATTCTAATATCATAGAAAGAACCCGTAGAAGACTGACGCAGCTTTCTACGGGTTCTTCGTCATGGTATGAAAATTTTAAGTGAAATACTCAATCCGCGCATCGGGAAAATGCAAAAATATTTGCTCCGTAATGAACATCCTAAGGGCTTCAGCCTGTTCGTCTGGATAGACGTATTTGCCCTGTCCCCAACGTCCCCATTTATACTTGCGCTTTGCTTCATCCATTTCCAGTTTCGTTTTCGGATATCTTTGCTCAATAACGCGCTTGGCCGTCTTCGTAAACCGGTGTTGGATCAATTCGAACGTAAGATCCGTCTTTTCTTGCAGCTCCAGCCGCTCAGCAAGCTTCTCGAGAAGCTCCGTATATCCCTGCTCCCATCCGTCATACCATATGATCGGAGCAATAATGAATCCCAGCGGGTATCCCGCTTTTGCAATTTTCGAAGCCGCTTCAATACGTTCTTCGAAGCGGGACGTTCCCGGTTCGAACGTCCGAATGACATAATCGCTGTTTATACTAAAACGAATACGCGTATGAAGCTGGTGGTTTAGCCCGATCAGCGGCTCTACATGGTGGTACTTCGTCACGAACCGAAGCCGTCCATATTCCTGCTTGCCCATAAACTCAATTAAATCCTGCAGCGATCCCGTTATATGCTCCAAACCGACTGGATCTGAAGTGCACGCCGCTTCAAAACGGGTGATTTCCGGTTTGCGTTCATCGATATACTGCTGCGCCGCCCGCAAAATATCGTCCGTGTTCACATACACTCTGACATAAGGCTTCGCTCCCAACGTGGTCTGCAAGTAACAATAATGACAGTGTCCCATGCAGCCTGTAGAAATCGGAATCGCATACTCTGCGGAAGGCTTGGAGGTATCGAATTTTAAGGTTTTGCGAATGCCGACAACGAGTGTTCTTTTCGCATTTCGATATTTCTCCAGCTCCGTATCTCCGGGAAGATCGGTGATCCGATTATGCGATGTCGTCATTCGGATGGGAAGGCCATGCGACTTGGCCCAATCATATATTTTTCGTCCTTTTGGATATTCCAGTGCATCTGGCTCGAAATAGACAAGATCGGGTAAAAAGGGCTTCGTGACAAGCTTCTTCCGACCGGCTTCCAATACCTGTGTAGGCATAGATGAATTCTCCTTTTCACTCATTTTAAAGCTAGTTTCTACTGGCTGCTGTGCCTTCATGAAGGGAAACATTGGGCCGCAGACGGTTGCAAACGAAAAGGAATAAAGTGTAATATACTAAGAGTGGAACGCACAATCGGAGGAGGAATCAGAATTGGCTACGCCAAGTATGGAAGACTATTTGGAACGCATATATCAACTCATCGATGAGAAAGGGTATGCCAGAGTTTCTGACATTGCAGAAGGTCTGGAAGTCCATCCTTCTTCCGTGACGAAAATGATTCAAAAGCTGGATAAAGACAATTATTTGATATATGAAAAGTACAGAGGCTTGATCTTGACCGCGAAAGGCAAAAAAATCGGCAAGCGGCTTTTGGACAGGCACCAGCTGCTTGAGGATTTTCTAGGTTTGATCGGGGTCAACGAAGAGGAAATTTACAGAGATGTCGAAGGGATAGAACACCATCTAAGCTGGGAATCTATAACATGTATTGAAGCGTTGGTTGAATATTTAAAGCAAAATCCGGAATCCAAGCAGCAGCTGCTTAAAATTCGTTCCGAAATGGAATCAGGTTAAATCATGGCGTCATCCGTATGAATCGGGGGACGCCTTTTTTCATGAAATCGGTCATAGGGCAAGCGATCATTGCATACATCATAACATGCAGGAATCCGTCTGGGGGAGCGATGGCGATGAAGTGTAATGCGGTATTCGAAGGCGGGGGTGTAAAAGCAATTGCCATTGTAGGAGCGGTCAAAGCGGCAGAGGAGAAGGGCATACGCTTTGAGTCTGTCGCCGGAACATCCTCTGGTTCGATCATTGCGTCTTTTTTGGCCGCAGGATACGATGCTGATGAAATAAGGCAAATGATTATCGATACGCCGTTTACGATGTTTACGAAGAAAACAGTGATTCATAAGACGACCTTCGGACCTATAGCCAGAATGATCATTAAAAAGGGACTCTATTCAGGCAATGAATTGGAGGATTGGGTTCGCCGCATTTTACTCCAAAAGGGCATTCGCACCTTCTCGGATCTGAGGCCGAATCAACTGCGGATTATCGCGTCGAATATTACAGATGGGAAGCTGATGGTGCTTCCGAACGATATTGCCCAGCTGGGTGTGGATCCAGGCAAATTAGAAGTGGCCAGAGCAATCCGAATGAGCTGCAGCATTCCTTATTATTTCGATCCTGTCGTGATCCGCAAGCCTGCCGCATTATCAACGGGGGAAGGAAAAAAGAAGCGCAAGTTCGCTTCACAGGTCACATATATAGTCGACGGCGGCATTCTTAGTAATTTTCCGCTTTGGTTGTTTGACGAGGAGCAGCAGCAATCGAAGATGATTCCTACGATCGGTTTTCAGATTGTCGGACGCAAGGATGCGAAAACGAAGGAAATCCACGGGCCGATCAGCATGTTCCAAGCGCTGTTCTCAACGATGATGGATGCACATGATGAGCGTTATATTGAAACACATAATCGCTTTAGAACCGTTAAAGTACCTTCACTAGGTGTCCGAGCAACTCAATTTGACCTGTCTAAGGAAGAGAGCTTGGAGCTGTTTGAGGCAGGGTATTTGGCTGGACGAAAGTTCTTCCAGCATTGGTCCTACTCTGGATATTTGGATGCGTACAGCAAATATGTGTTGGGAAACGGAGAAAAAGTTCAAATCCTGAAGGCATAGATTGATAGGCTATTCAAAAATAAAACCGCTTGGGCTGCATAGGCACCGAGCAGTTTATTGCTTGTGAATTAATGATACATTCGCTTTGGCGGATCATCGGGATCTTTATTTTTGTTTCCATCAATAACGCGAAATTTGGCCTTTTTGGCTTGTTTGGATCGTTGGATTTGATTCAATCGCATACGCGTCCAGATGAGCTTCCATCGTTTCGGAGGAAGCTTGTATAGGACGAAAATCAGACCCAGTACGATGATCGGAATCAATAATTGACGTACGCTGCTGACAATTCCGATGATCATGACGATGATGATTACGGCTGCAATCCATTTTTGATTTTGGCGCATGGGGTCACCATCCATTTATTTCGTATTTAAATTTCGCTGCTCTAGCTCCAGCATATGCTTGAAGGAAGCAATCGAGACTTCGACCTGAGAATCATCCGGCTCCTTCGTTGTCAGCTTCTGCAGCCACAGTCCGGGATAACCTAAATATTTTAATACCGGAATATCTCTTAAACTGTTCGTGAGTCGAAGCACCTCGAACGATACTCCGATGACAACGGGAAGAAGCAGGATCCGATCGAGCATTCGATCCCAGATGTTATCGTATTCAAAGAACGAATAGATCAACACTCCGACAATGACCGTAAACACCATGAAGCTGCTGCCGCATCGATAATGCAGCGTATTGAATTTTTGTACATTTTCTACGGTTAACTCCTGCCCGGATTCATAGCAGCTGATCACTTTATGCTCTGCGCCATGGTATTGAAAAAGGCGCTTGATAAGCGGTGTTAATGAAATGAAGTAAATGTAAGAGAGCAGCAAGATTAATTTGATAAGTCCCTCCAGAAGGTTATGAAGGAAAAGATGATCGAACATTTGCCCGAAAATTAATTGTTCTAACGCCGTAGGTACTAAAGTAAATACGAATTTGCCGAAGAGGAACGACAAAACGCCGACAACGGCAACGCCCAGAATCATCGATAAGCTGTTACGCGATTTTTTTTCGGCGGGTTCTCCTTCTTCCTCCGCAAAAACCTCTGCAGAAAAATTCAGATGCTGTGCGCCCTTTGCGCTGGAATCAATGATGGCCACGATCCCTCGGATGAACGGAATTTTCTTGAGGGCAGCCACCCATTTTTTATCGCTGCGAGGGGCATCAAAAAATTCAATCTCCTGGGTTGATTTTCGCCGAACAGCCGTTACATTCACCGTTTTACCGGCGAACATCACCCCTTCGATGACGGCTTGGCCCCCGTAAGCCACGTTTGCATTCTTTTGAGGCAAAAAACACACCTTCCTTACTCATTCGTCTATTCCCATTGTACTCAATTTATGTTGGAAAAGCCAACTGTTTACCTGGAGGGAATTTGTACATAATAGGAGATGAATGTTGGAGAACAAACGAGGAGGATATACATCATGAGCACCGTTTCTCAAACCGTTCATCGCAGTAACAAATGGCTGTATGCGCTGCATATCGGATTTTTCGCTGGTTTGATTTGGGGCGGAATCCAGAGCTTGCTGTATTATTTTGAAATGACTGAATGGTTTCCTGCTTTTCTCGCAGAACCATTTTATAAGCATGAGTATCTGCAATCGACCGAAGGAAGAGTTTTGGGGTGGCTTTACTTCATACTGTTTTCCATTTTGGCTTCGTTCATCTATACCTTGTTTTTGGCCAAATTCAACGGGCCATGGATTGGTCTTATTTACGGCTTCGCTTGGTGGGTGATCATTGCTGTGGCTATCGGGCCTTTCATGGGTATCATTGAACCGATCACAAGAGTGAGCCTCAATACAATGACGACGGAGTTTTGTTTATTCCTACTGTGGGGGATCTTTATCGGCTATTCAATTACTCTGGAATTTAATGATGAACGGAAGCGTGAGCCAGAGCCGTTAACGAAGATGCTGAACAAATAATAGTTAACAAACGAAACATGGATATGGTAAAATGGCTAGTGGTAATTGCAGGGTCTAATTTGGTTGTTAGAATGGATGAAGAAAATGAATAAAACCTGTAAAGTCGTTGTCATCAACGGCCCTAATCTGAATATGCTTGGCGTTCGAGAACCGTCAGTTTATGGTACGTTAAGTCTGAAAGCGATTGAACAGAAACTGAATGTTCTGGCAGAGTCCTTAGGATGCGAGCTGGAATTTTTTCAATCGAATCATGAAGGGGCATTAATCGATCGAATTCATGAGGCGTATGGCAGCGCCGACGGCATATTGATAAACCCAGGAGCGCTGACTCATTACAGCTATGCACTCCGGGATGCCATCTCGACGGTTCAGCTGCCGACGGTTGAAGTTCATATTTCCAATATTCATCAGCGTGAAGCATTCCGACATGTGTCCGTTACCGCTCCGGTGGTGATAGGCCAAATTGCCGGATTTGGACCGTTAAGCTACGAACTGGGTTTAAGAGCATTGATCGAAAATATCCATAAAGCCGGGTGAATGAAAATGGAGACAGCAAGAGTGGAGAAACTTCGCCAAAGAATGGAACATTTGGGCTATGAAGCTTATTTTACAAGCCATAGCTATAATCGGAGATATATTAGCGGTTTTACTGGCAGCTCTGGTTATGTGCTTGTCACGAAGCATAAAGCCATTCTATTTACGGATTTTCGGTATATGACCCAAGCGCCGATGCAGGCGAAAGCCTTTGAAGTGATTGAGCATGGTCCGAATGTGATGGAGCACGTGCTGAAATCTCTGCAGGAGCAAGGCATTCGCCAGCTTGCTTTCGAGAAGGAACATGTATCCTATGCAGAATATGAGCAGTTTCAATCCAGCTTGTCCGGCATCGAGTTGATTCCGGCGGATTCGTTAATTGAACAGCTCCGGATGTATAAGGATGCAGAGGAAATTCAAATCATGCAGGAAGCTGCGGATTTGGCGGATCGCACGTTTGAGCATCTGCTCCATCTCATTCGTCCGGGAATGAAGGAATTGGACGTCGCACTGGAGATTGAAATGTTCATGCGCAAGAACGGTGCTGCTTCGACGTCGTTCGATACGATCGCCGCTTCGGGGGAACGTTCAGCGATGCCGCATGGTACAGCATCTGATCGCGTACTCGGGAAGAATGAGTTTTTGACATTGGATTACGGTGCGTATTATAAAGGGTATTGCTCCGATATTACCCGTACGATCGTGATCGGCAAGCCTAGCGAGAAGCATAGGGAAATTTACAATATTGTCTTAGAGGCGCAGCTGGCCTGCTTGGAAGGTCTGAAACCTGGCTTGACGGGCAGGGAAGGTGATGCGCTCGCTAGAGACATCATCGCGAAGTATGGTTACGGAGATCATTTTGGCCACGGTACAGGTCATGGCTTAGGTCTGGAAGTGCATGAAGCGCCACGGTTGTCGAAAACATGTGATACCGTATTGGAATCGGGGATGGCAGTGACAGTGGAGCCAGGGATTTACTTGCCTGGATTTGGCGGAGTCCGGATTGAAGATGACGTCATTTTGACAGATTCAGGGATTCGTGTATTGACGAAGGCACCAAAAGATCTCATTACTATAGACTAATTATTTTGTGAGCAGGGCAATTTTGTTGCTTTTCATATTATTAGGAGGGAATACATTTGATTTCAGTTAACGATTTTAAGACAGGACTTACGATTGAGGTAGAGGGAGACATTTTCACAGTTCAAGATTTCCAACACGTTAAACCCGGGAAAGGCGCCGCTTTCGTAAGAGCTAAAATTAAAAACCTGCGTAACGGCAATATCGTAGAGCGTACCTTTCGTGCAGGTGAAATGGTAGGAAGAGCTCACATTGAAAATAAAGAAATGCAGTATTTGTATGCAAGCGGCAATGAGCATGTCTTTATGGATTTGGAAACCTATGATCAAATTACACTGGACTCTAACCAGTTGGAATGGGAACTGAAGTTCCTGAAAGACAATATGAATGTCAACATCCAAAGCTATCAAGGTGAAATTCTGGGTGTCAGCTTGCCGAACTCGGTCGAATTGAAAGTAACGGAAACCGAGCCGGGCATCAAAGGAAACACAGCAACAGGTGCTACGAAAAATGCGGTCCTTGAAACAGGTCATACGGTTCAAGTGCCTTTATTCATTAATGAAGGCGACGTTCTACTGATCAACACATCGGATGGCAAGTACGTATCCCGCGCTTAAATTTGATGATCGAACCAGCCCCTCGGCTTACTCCAGCTGAGGGGTTTTCTGTGAAAAGGTGCTGAACTAACGAAGCTCCTATGCTATAATATGCCTTATATGCAAAAGAGCAATCTAGGGAGTGAGAAAGCTTTGTCATTATATGTAATGAAATTCGGAGGCAGTTCTGTAGGTTCTGCGGAACGTATGCAAAAAGTTGCTCAGCGAATTGTGGAAAAGAAACTGGCTGGCCATCAGTGCGTCATTGTCGTATCGGCCATGGGAGATACAACAGATGAATTGATCGACTTGTCGAAGCAGATAACGGATCGTCCATCCGCTAGAGAAATGGATATGCTTTTAACGACGGGGGAACAGGTTTCCGTTGCCCTCTTGTCAATGTCGATTCAACAATTGGGTCACGAAGCTGTATCATTCACCGGCTGGCAAGCAGGGATGCGAACGGATGACGGCCATGGTAGAGCGCGTATAAAAGATATTAAGCCGGATCGAATCATGAAAGCTCTGGATGCAGGAAAGATTGTCGTTGTCGCAGGCTTTCAAGGAACATCGGATGAAGGCGAAATTACAACACTTGGCCGCGGTGGCTCCGACACGACGGCCGTTGCGCTTGCTGCCGCAGTGAAGGCGGATTTTTGTGAAATTTATACGGATGTGGACGGGGTTTATTCCACGGATCCGAGAATTGTTCGCTGCGCGAAAAAGCTGGATGAAATATCTTACGATGAAATGCTGGAATTGGCCCATTTAGGGGCTGCGGTGCTGCATCCAAGAGCAGTGGAATACGCCAAGCAGTATCAGGTGCCTCTCGTTGTGCGTTCCAGCTTTACGAATAATGAAGGGACTTATGTAAAGGAGGAAGCCGTTATGGAGAATGGAGCATCCGTTCGCGGAATTGCTTACGATAAAAATGTTGCGAGAATCAGTATTTTGGGCGTAGAAGATCAGCCGGGTGTCTTGGCAAAGTTCTTCAACGCACTGGCTGAACATCATATTAATGTAGATATCATCGTCCAAAGCGGTGTCCTGAACGGTAAAGCAGATTTTTCTTTCACCGTCACGTTAGAAGAGATGGACCGAGCTGTTGAAATCGTAGAGAATACGAGATCCGAAGTGAATTTTGATGAAGTGACCTCTGAGACGAATTTGGTGAAAGTATCCATTGTCGGTGCAGGGATGGTCAGCAATCCGGGCGTTGCTGCGAAAATGTTTGATGTGATTTCGAAGCAGCAGGCCAGCATTAAACTGGTAAGCACGTCTGAAATTAAAGTGTCCTGCGTCATTGAACAGTCTTATCTGACTGAGGTGATTTTGGCGTTACATACCGCGTATGACTTGGACACAAATCAAACGGTGTTTGTCGGCGGCCCTAAAGATCGCAGATAATCGCATTCATTAGAAAAGTAAAAGTTCCATTCTCCTCTTGCTGCGCGCTTGGAGAATGGAACTTTTTTTGGGATCCGGGACTTTGTCATTCCATGATCTATGTCTCGCTTATATCAAATAAGCGCTAATGGAATTTACCAAAAATGTAATAAACCAGCTTCAATAAAAATGCAGTAATGCCGGCAGCCATAAGGGGGCCGACGGGGATTCCTCTCATGAAAATAATCCCAAAGATAGAGCCGATGACGAGACCGACGATCAATTGGGGATCCATCTTCAGTAGATCAAGGCCTTTGCCGTTCATATACGTAGCGATGGCGCCGCCTGCTAATGCGATAATGCCGGGTGCCGTCGTAAAGACAGAAGTAATATCCTTCCACGCGATCTTTTCCGTTGCGAA
This sequence comes from Marinicrinis lubricantis, assembly GCF_042658665.1. Taxonomy (NCBI): domain Bacteria; kingdom Bacillati; phylum Bacillota; class Bacilli; order Caryophanales; family Paenibacillaceae; genus Marinicrinis; species Marinicrinis lubricantis. The sequence continues at coordinate 25,156 of NZ_JBHSQV010000170.1, read as the reverse complement.
AGGAACGAGCACTCCCATCGTTAGAAAGAGCAAACCTAATTCTAATCCTCTTCTCTCAATCGTGGGCAAGTACCGCTCAAGATGGATCAGCTTAACGATCAGCAGGATGCATGCGGCGGTTGTAATAATGTTCGAGCGGCCGACCATTCCGATAATAATTAAGATGAGTAATAGGATATCACCATTCACATTGATTAACCCCTGTCCTTACGTTCTCTTCAACATTGTATGGACAAGGGATCGCTTTTAGAACCTATAAGGAGTCAGCATCTGACCGTTTAAGATCGGTACGACAGAATATTCATTCAGCCGCGCACAAAAACGAATATCCGCCTCAAAACCGATTTTGCACATTCTTCTGCCGTTGTCGCTGGACATCAGGACTTCTTCAAGATGCTCTGCCATTTGAAGGTACGCTGCACGCATTGCGGTGGCAAAATCGTTGCAGACAAGCTTCGGGTCCGCTTCACTCAACCGCTGGATTAATAAACCTGCACACAGGCCATCCTCCAATGAAAAACGATCTTGGGTACCGGAGCATACGATCGCGACATCCTTCTTGGATTCGAGCGCGAATTGGATGCATGCGTCTATGTTCAGGAAGCAGGCCGCGATCACTTGACTGCCTTTGATTGATTTCTGAATGGCACGGGTGCCGTTTGTCGTAGTGAGTACAATCCGCTTATCTTTCACGATATCCGTTCCATACTCTAAAGGGGAGTTTCCCAAATCAAAGCCATTAATTTTTTTACAGAACCGTTCTCCGCCCAATAGGATTTCTTGATCTGCGCTCTGATATTGCTTGGCGCGGCATACCGTTTCAACCGGTATGACACCGGAGCTGCCGTTGGCTAGAGCTGTAGTTATCGTGCTAGTCGCACGCAGCACATCGATGACCATCACGGTCTTCCCTTGAAGCTCGTCGCTTCGAATTTCATTAATGCTTGGAATCACATCTGCTAACAAAATGCCACCTCCCGGATTTCATCTCCCGTGAGTGTACTGTACCTCAAGACGAGACAGTTTCTTAGAGGGTCATGGTATCGGAGCGAAGGCCTCTTCTTAAGGCTTCCAAAGACATGACATCCTGAGGAGAGATGTTGCCTAAATTCACATTTTGGCCGAAGTGCTGGAGTAAAAACAGCTGTTGAGATTTCAGAGGAGCCTCCCACAGCAATTTATCAGGAGCCGGGAGATGCTTCATAATTTCACTGAACTGCTCCGCCTCCAGCTCTCCTTTTTCATCGAATAAACCGACTCCCACCCCGGATTCTCTGCCTTCCACCGTAACCATCCGAGCGCCGTGCTCAAGATCGAAGGTAAGTGTGCTGAGCAGCTCTTCCGCATCCACTTTTGAGCCGAGCAGCTTTTTACCGTATTCCGTAAATACCTCTAGCCCCAGATCAAAGGAAGTTTGAATAATCTCATTTCTAAGCAGTCGGCTCATTTCGATCGTACCGTCGGAAACCTCAATCGCGTCAAAGCCGAAATCGATGACAGAATGGAAGAAATCCTTCAAAGCGCCTTGCACAATGGCTACCTCTAAAAATGTGCCTCCGGGCATGACAAGCACCTGATACTTCTTGATCAGCTCGATTTTTTGTTTAAGCACCTCTTTGGGATATAGTGCCGATGTTCCGAAGCCCAGCTTGATAATGTCCACGTGCTCCGAAGCGGTTTGCAGAAAATCCTCCAGCGCAGTGATCCCGAGTCCTTTATCTAAAACCATCGTAATGCCTGTGGTAGTTCTTGGCTTTTTATTTCGATTCTTGGTCGGATCAACAAGTCTCGGGTTCCATCCCAACTCAGAAATGATCTCCATTTCTACCTATCTCCTTACTGTAAAAGAATGTATGTGGTTTGTAGGCAATATATGCGGGCATCTGTCTCGATGTGATTGTGTACGAACCGCTCCCCGTTCTGCTCAACTTTCACAGCATGTACTCCTAAAATCGAACAAGCCCGCATATGGTTAAAAAGGAACTTATGGAGGTGTGAGAATTGCTGAATAAATTTGTGATGGCGATGGTTTGTTTACGAGTGCTGTCCGGAACGATAGAAATCATAGCAGCATTCATTATGTTTCGGTTGAATCAAGTGGATAAAGCGCTTTTGGTCAATTCAGCGTTGGCCTTAGTAGGACCCATCATTCTGATTACTACGACAGCGATTGGTCTAGTAGGAATGGCGGATAAACTGTCATTTTCCAAATTGGCATGGATCTTTCTAGGTGTCAGCTGTCTATTTATCGGCATTTTAAAAAAATAGAGTTCGTGTGATCCGCAGTCATAATTTGATAGTCCAAGCATACATATGTGGTAACAGACTGGACAACTTGGGGGATTGAAGATGACGCAATGGATCGATATGCTGCCTGTCTCGATGCGACAAATCTTTCAAAACATGCCGCAAACTATGAAACAACAGCTTGAAGAAATAAGAGTTAGAGAACGAAGACCGTTAGAGATCGCTTTTGCCGGTGGTTTTGGCTTTGTAACGCCCAGCGGTGCGGTTGGAGGGGATCCGCAGCTGGCATATATGCCGAGTCAAGAAGATTGCAGACAATTTATCGATTGCATAACCGAGCATTCTTTATATTCATATGAAGAGCAGCTAAAGCAAGGATACATTACGATAACCGGCGGACATCGTGTGGGCCTCAGCGGGACGGCCGTAACTGCAGACGGAAGAGTCAAGCATTTGAAGGAGATCAGCAGCTTTAATTTTCGCTTGGCCAAGGAATACAAGGACAGTGCACTTCCCATGATCCCTTATCTTTGGAGCCGCGAGAAACATACGTATCTGCATACCCTGATACTTTCTCCACCCATGTTAGGCAAGACGACGATGGTTCGTGACCTGGCCCGCCTGCTGAGCAGCGGAATCATCCAGGGACAGGCCTCTTATCCCAGCTTGAAAGTTTCGATTGTGGATGAACGATCTGAAATTGCTGCGTGCCATAGAGGGGTTCCCATATTCGATGTTGGACCGAGGACCGATGTTCTCGATCGCTGTCCGAAAGCAGAAGGCATGATGATGCTGATTCGTTCGATGTCCCCCGAGATGATCGTCGTTGATGAATTAGGCAGCGCTGACGATGCGGCTGCGGTAAAGGAAGCCGTTCGGTCCGGAATCAAGCTTTTGGCGACGGCCCATGCAGCTTCTTTGGCGGAACTCCGTTCCAGGCCGGCGATGAAAGAGCTGCTGGAGATGAAAGCATTTGAGAGATACATCCTATTGGAGAGCAGGTCAGGACAGTTTTATCAGGCTCGAATCCTGGACGGAAACGGGCAAACCATGGGAACGGTACGCTCTTTGGTAAAGGCGGGTAGTCATATTGCTTCAAATCATAGGTAGCCTGTTCATTCTAGTTGCCAGCACGGCAGCCGGATTTTATCAGGCGTCGCTTATTGCCAATCGTCCGAAACACATTCGCCAGCTGATCCAAAGCCTGCAAAGACTGGAAACGGAAATTTTTTATGCACTTACGCCTCTTCCTGAAGCAGTGCATCGGGTAGGAATGCAGTGCAGTTCACCGCTTCATTCGATCTACATGCACATTGCCGATCTCCTGCGGGAAAAAGGAGGCAGAACGGCGCAGCAGTGTTGGAATCAAGGGATTGAACAGGGATGGGGAAACACCGCCATGCGTAAAAACGAAAAGGAGATCATGCTTCGTCTGGGGCATACGTTAGGGATTTCAGATCGGGAGGATCAGATGAAACATATTAAATTAGCTGTCGGACAGCTTTCGGCCGAGGAAGATACAGCCAGGGAAAACCAACTGCGCTATGAAAAAATGTGGAAAAGCTTGGGGGTCCTTTTTGGCGTATTGGTTGTGATCCTATTGTTGTAGCAGCGAAGCTCTAGAAAGAGGTGCTCTAGGAACTATGGGTATGGACATCAATGCCATTTTCCAAATTGCAGGTATCGGCATCATTATCGCGATGATTCATTCCGTATTGAAACAAATGGGTAAGGAGGATATGGCGCATTGGGTAACCGTCATTGGTTTTGTCATCGTCTTGTTTATGGTCGTTAAGCTGCTGGATCAGCTGTTTACCGAGATCAAAACGATATTTCTATTTCAATAAAGGTCAATCTATATGGGTAGCTGACGCAAAATTCTGCATTTGAATCTTGGCAATCCATTTCATAAATGATCTAAATACCGAATTTGTAACTACATATGGACCGATTGAACCGTTCGATACAACATGTAGTATTGATGAAAGCTGCTGAAGGTATTATGAAATTGATTTGGCTGTAATGGACCTTCGTGCGATTCGAATGCGATGGAGTGAATTGTTTTGGAGATCGTTCAAATTGTCGGGCTGGGACTCATCGCGACCATACTCGTCCTTGTCATAAAGGAACAGAAGCCGTTGTTCGCTTTCCTGTTAACGGCGTTTACGGGCATCATGATATTCATGTTTCTGATTGGCAAGATCTCATCTGTCATTAAGGTGATCGAAGATTTGGCGATGCAATCGAACGTCGATCTTATTTTTCTAAAAACGATACTTAAAATTATCGGAATAGCCTATATAGCAGAATTCGGGGCGCAGATCATTCGAGACGCCGGACAGGAATCCATTGCCTCCAAGATTGAATTGGCAGGAAAGGTGCTCATCTTGTTCATGTCCATACCAATTATTACGGTCATCATTGAGACGGTGCTCAAGCTGCTCCCCGCTTAATGGAGTTGGAATGAATGAAATGGAAATGGGCAGTGGTGATCGCGGCTATGATCTTCATCGGGACGCATGGCGCGACCCTTGCTGCGGGACCCGAAGAGTACATCATCGAACAGCAAGCGGAACGACTCCATACGGAGCCGGTGGAGCAGTATTGGAATGAGCTGATGAAGCAGTACAAGGAAGCGGTTCCCGGTTCCGAGCCGCCGACATTGATGGAAATGATCGTCCCTGGGGGAGAAGGCTTCAGTCTGAAGCAGATCTTCATGCTGCTGCTGCAATTGTTCTTTAAGGAAGTGCTGTATAACGGCAAGCTGATGGTGAGTATCATCATGATTACGATTTTTAGTGTTCTGTTAGAGACGCTGCAAAGCGCGTTTGAGAAAAAAGCCGTGAGCAAAGTCGCCTACACCGTTTCCTATCTCGTCTTGATGATCATCGCGGTGAACAGCTTTAGTGTCGCCATTGGATACGCTAAGGACGCGATATCCAGTATGATTCATTTCATGATTGCCATGGTACCGCTGCTCATGACTTTGCTCGCTTCCATGGGGAATATCGTGACGGTTTCCGTCCTTCATCCTTTAATCGTATTTATGATTCATGCGGTGGGGACGTTGATATATACAGTGGTTTTCCCGCTGCTCTTCATCTCAGCAGTGCTGCATATCGTCAGCTCGATGACGGAAAGGTACAAAATTAACCAGCTGGCCGATTTGTTCCGCAATATCGGGATCGCCTTGCTGGGAGGCATGCTGACGATCTTTCTAGGCGTCATCTCGGTTCAGGGGGCGACAGGCGCCAGCACGGACGGAGTAACGATCCGAACGGCAAAGTACATTACAGGCAACTTTGTACCGGTCGTAGGAAGGATGTTCTCCGACGCTTCGGATACGGTCATCGGCGCATCATTGCTTGTCAAAAATTCGATCGGGATCGTCGGCGTCATCATTATTATCATGCTCTGCGCTTTTCCGGCGATCAAAATATTGACCTTGGCGCTCATATACAACTTGTCCGCAGCCGTGCTTCAGCCGCTTGGGGCAACGCCGATCAGCGAATGCTTGAAAACAATTGGCAAGAGCATGATTTATGTGTTCGCCGCCCTCGCTGCCGTCGGATTTATGTTTTTCTTAGCCGTGACCATCATGATCGCAGCAGGCAACTTATCCGTCATGATGCGCTGAAGCGGCAAGGTTTCGAGTAACCGTTGTTTGATCTTGCAAAATTGAAACTGCGCTTCATTCAGTACTCAAGGAAAGGATGGAGGTCTATAGGTGGGTTGGTTATATGATTGGTTGAGAGAAATTATTATGATCATCATGCTGGCCACCTTTGTGGAGCTTTTGCTCCCCAACAATAAGCTCCAGCGGTATGTGAAAGTCGTCATCAGCTTAGTGATATTGCTGACCATCCTTCAACCTGTTGTACGGTTTTTGTTAAGCGGTACGGAGCTGGAGGTATACACCGCATCCTTGAGCAGAACTGAGGCGCAAATCAATCAAAATGAGATGACCGGGCTGGGGTCGATCATCGACAATGCGGAACAGATGAAGAAGGAGCAGGAGCAGCAAACGCTGGCCGTGGTGCAGAGGGAAATTGAAGAGCAGACCCGAGCAGGGCTGCAGCAGGAACTGAATCAGGAGGTGTTGGAGGTTCATGCGGAGCTGAATATAAGCCCCGATGGGGAACCGAGGCTGCAGCGGTTGGAAGCAGTTATTTCAAATCAGCCTACAGCTGCAGTGGAGAAGGAAGAAGAGAAGTTTGAACCAATTGAGGTTCAGCCTGTCGAGTCTGTAGATATCAAAGTGAATGTCGGCGAACAAACGAAGCCCAAAGAAGAACGGGTGAATGAAGAGGATAAGCAGATCATTGAGCAGTCGCTAAAATGGCTTGAGCAGCAGTGGGGTTTAAACCAGGAACAAATCCACGTTTCCGTTATTGCGGAAAACGTTGACCATAAATTCTAACTCGATCTTCGAAGGAGGTGAGGCCAGATTGGGGAAATGGCTGCAGTTTCTTGAACGATGGATTGGCGGTGGAAAGGATGGAGAAAAGAAGGTCAAAACGCTGCGCATGCTCATTTTACTTGGACTTGTCGGTGTTGCGTTCGTTGTTCTCAATTCTTTCATTACGGATCAAAGCATGAACTTAAACGACGACCGCGCCTCTCCTCCGGAGGAAGGTCTGGAACAGCCGTTGTCATTAGAAGAAGGCGCATCCGATTCACTCTTCTTGGAGTATGAGAGAGATGTAGAGAATCGTGTAAAGGAAGTGCTTTCAAAAATCGTCGGTGTTGGGGCAGTGGATGTGATGGTCAGCATTGAGTCAACCGAGGAAAAGGTGGTCTATCGCAATACCCGTGAATCTCAACAGCTGACCAATGAGAAGGATGTCGACGGTGCAACCCGCCATATTACGAGCATTACGAAGGATGGCGAGATTGTACTGTATGAAGTTTCGGGCGGTCAACAGCCGATTATTCTGAAAACGATCAAGCCCAAAATTAGAGGAATTATCATTGTGGCCGGCGGAGCAGAGAATGCGACAGTCAAGCAGCTCATCGTGGAGTCGGTCAGGAAGGGACTAGGCGTCCCAAGTCATCGATTGTCAGTCGTACCGAGAAAGCAGTCTTAATTGAACGATAAAAATGAAATGATAACACAATTCAGGAGGTAGAATAGAATGAATTCGAAGAGACAAACAATTTGGCTGGTCTCCATGTTAAGTTTAATGGTGGTGCTGTCTGCTTACTACTTGTTCACAGAGGATGTAAATGAAATCGATACGGCAGCGCCAACCGGTACTTTCACATCTGAAGAAATTGTCATTGATGATATCACCGCCCAAGAAACAGCAGATGAAGAAGTTGCAGAAGAGTATGTTGCAGATGTATCGGCAGAACCGGGTGCAGAGGAAGATGTAGCAGCGAGCACATCCGAGGACGCGAACATCCTTGAAATGCTGGAGCAAGGTTCCAATTTAACAGCTGAGGATTATTTTGCGACAATGCAAATGGAACGGAATGAAAATTTCGACAAAGAATACGAAAAACTGATGACAATCATCACCGAAGGGGACGCGGAAGCCCAAGCGAAAGCCTATGAGGATATGCACGCTTTAGAAGAAAAAGATAATAAAATCAGCCAGCTGGAAGAGCAATTGATGCAGGAATACAGCCATGCGCTTGTTTCTGAGCAGAATGGAACCTGGAAAGTAAGCATCAAAGCAGACAGTCTTGAAAAAAGTGATGCTGCCAGCATTGCGAATATGCTGATTAAAGAGCTTGGCGTACATCAAAGCGATATCGTCATTAATATGGTCCACTAAGACTTGAAAAGTCGATATTTGGCGAAGAGCTCGTGATACTCGGGCTCTTTCTATTTCTTGCGTTTATGTTATAATACTAACGTTGCAGTTGGGACAAACTGCCTCTGGCATTCTTAAGATTTTACATAAAGGATAAGGCATAAACGCAAGGGAGTGATTGTTGTGATGTATAAATTAAATGAAATTAAAGAATTAATTAAACTAGTCAATCAATCGGATATTCAGGAACTGGAAATAGAAAATGAGGGCTCTCGTTTGCTTATCCGTAAACCAGGCAAAACGGAATCGATCGTGATTCCTTCTGCGCCTTCTCAACCTGCTTTTGCTCCGGCAGTTCCAGCCCAGCAGCCTGTAGTACAGCAGCAGCCTGAAACAGCGCCAGCAGCAGAGAAAAATACGGAAGCAGCTGCTCAGGAAAGCGGTCAGTATCATCAGATCACTTCCCCGATGGTAGGCACTTTCTACGCTTCCCCATCTCCGAACGCGGCTCCTTTCGTCAGCAAAGGGGACAAGGTGGATGAGAAGACCGTGGTATGTATCGTAGAAGCGATGAAGCTGATGAATGAAATCGAAGCGGAAGTTAAAGGAGAAATCGTGGAGATTCTAGTAGAGAACGGTCAGCTGGTTGAATACGGTCAGCCGCTCTTTAAAGTAAAGGCGCAGTAAATTAGGGGGATCTTACGAATGAAATTCAACAAAGTACTGGTAGCCAACCGCGGTGAGATTGCAGTTCGTATTATTCGAGCATGCCGTGAAATGGGAATCTATACGGTCGCGGTATACTCGGAGGCAGATCGGGACGCGCTGCATGTAAGGCTCGCAGATGAAGCTTATTGTATCGGTGCAACCGCTTCGAAAGACAGCTATTTGAATTTGACGAACATTATGAGTGTGGCCACTTTAACGGAATGCGACGCCATTCATCCAGGCTATGGCTTTCTTTCCGAGAATGCTGATTTCGCAGAAATTTGCGAAAGCTGCAATATCAAATTTATTGGCCCATCTCCCGAAGCGATCAGCAAAATGGGCGACAAGTCTGTGGCGAAGCAGACGATGAAGGATGCAGGAGTGCCGGTCATTCCTGGTTCCGATGGATTGATCGAGGATATTGACGAAGCGTTGATGTTGGCTCGCGATATCGGCTATCCGATCGTCATTAAAGCAACGGCAGGAGGCGGCGGTAAAGGAATCCGTATCGTTGAGAACGAGGAAATGCTGATACGCCAAATTACGGCTGCCCAGCAGGAAGCTCAGAACAACTTCGGCAATGCCGGTGTATATATGGAGAAATTTTTGACCGGCATGAAACACGTAGAGGTCCAAATTCTTGCCGATCAGCATGGGAATGTCGTGCATTTGGGCGAGCGGGATTGCTCCGTGCAAAGACGCAGGCAAAAGCTGATCGAGGAAGCGCCATGTCCGATTCTTACGCCTGAGCTTCGCAAAGAAATGGGAGACGCGGCAGTGAGAGCGGCAATGGCCGTAAATTATTCCGGCGCGGGAACGCTTGAGTTTTTGCTTTCTCCGGACGGTCAATTCTACTTCATGGAAATGAATACACGAGTACAGGTGGAGCATCCGGTGACGGAGATGGTGACAGGCATAGATATCATTAAAGAGATGATCTCTGTTGCAGAAGGCAATCCGCTTTCCATCTCTCAAGAAGATTTTCACATTAACGGCTGGTCGATTGAATGCCGGGTCAATGCGGAAGATCCTGAACGCAACTTTATGCCTTCTCCTGGAGAAATCAAGTTCTATCTTCCGTCAGGGGGTCCCGGAGTTCGTGTGGACAGCGCCGCCTATCAGGGCTATCGTATTCCGCCGCACTATGATTCCATGATTGCGAAGCTGATTGTATGGGGAGCCACAAGAGATGAAGCGATAGCAAAAATGAAGAGGGCATTGTCTGAATTTGCGATCGAAGGCGTTCACACGACGATCGGTTTTCATCTAAAGGTGCTGGATCATCACCGCTTTGTTCGCGGAGATTTCGATATCAAGTTTTTGGAAGAACACGATGTGAACGATCCGAACTCCTAAGGACATCCGATTTGTCATAAAAAATGCCGAATGTTATATTATTATTATAAGACAACTCTGTGTCCAGCAATCCAAGCTTCACAGCTGGATCATCTCTTCATGAATGCCCCCAGTTCAATTTCCGGTAGGGTCCGTGAAATTCATGGAAAGAGTTTTTGACTTTACAGGAGGTGTAGGTTATGGCAACGATCACCCCGGATTATGAAAAAACGGATTTAGGCACGATACAAATTGCACCGGAAGTGGTGGAAATTATCGCCGGTTTGGCAACGATCGAAGTAGAAGGTGTCGCAGGAATGAGCGGAGGATTGGCCGGCGGTATAGCGGAATTTCTAGGCCGCAAAAATTTGGCCAAGGGCGTTAAGGTTGAGGTCGGAGACAAGGAAGCTGCAGCAGACGTATCCGTTATTGTGGAATATGGACATCGGATTCCAGATGTCGCAAGCGCTATTCAGCAAAATGTGAAAAATGCGATTTCCTCTATGACGGGACTTCACGTTGTTGAAGTGAATGTACATATCCATGGTGTGCATTTTAAATCTGCTGACAAGGAAGAAGAAGAGCCGAGCAGCTTAAGAGTGAAGTAACATTTTAATACACACATGAACCCCCTCGGTACATGAGGGGGTTTCTCCTAATTGAGAGGGTGGACAAGCTATGATACGGATTTTCGACCGTCTGCTGCTGTTTCTTCTCAGCACGGCAGCGGCAGCAGTTTCCGTCTTTATGATGGTAACGGCGTTTTGGAAGGATCATGAAATCTACGATTGGTTGAATCTTCAGCACACCGCGAATAAGTCGGTTGTACTCATCATTTCCATTGCTGCGTTTCTCATCAGTCTTCGTTTTTTTGTCGTTTCCATCCGTGTCGGAGAAGGAAAGCCGGAATCGATTGACCAGAGAACCGATTACGGTGATATTTCCATCTCTTTGGAGACGGTTGAAAATTTAACCTTGAAAGCGGCATCGCGGGTCAAAGGCGTCAAGGATTTAAAGGCAAGAGTCCAGGTTGGACAAGCCGGGATCGATCTGAAAATCCGTGCGTTTGTTGACGGTGATGTTTCCATACCTGTACTGAGTGAAGAGGTTCAAAGAACCGTTAAGGACTATGTGGAAGAGCTAACAGGCATTCCCGTGACTCGTGTCTCGGTTTTTGTTTCCAACATTGTTCAGTCGAACACCTTCAAAAGCAGAGTTGAATAGAGGTGTAACCATTGAGGGACTTATGGGAACAGCATAGGGGCAAATGGATCGGAGCCGCTGCTGGCTTGTTTTTTGGTATCATTTATTTATTTGCAGGTTTTTGGGATATGCTGATAGTTCTGCTGTTAGTGGGCATCGGGTTTTGGTTCGGGAAGAAATCGGATGAAAGAGAGTCCGCGCTTCAGGCTATTTGGGAGTGGTTAAGAAGGTTGAACGATAGATGGAGAATGTTCCGATGAATACTCTGTGAATTAGGCGCGACGCCCACAGAGTTTTTTCATGGTATCATGACCTGTCCCATTTTAGGTAAAAATGTTAGTGCCGCCGCAAAGACGGCAAACAGGAAGATGCAGGTAGTTTTAACGAGACAATAATTATCAGGAGGAATACATGAGACGCAGGGCAGCGAGGGAAATCGTGGTTCAAAGCTTGTATCAGCTGGAGATGAATGAAGCGTCTACGCTGATGGATGCCATTCAGACGGTGCTTGATTCTGCAGATGAATCGGATGGCAACAATCCGTATTTCAATATGGATGTAAATTATGTGACTGGTATTTTGAACGGCGTCATTCAGCGAAAGGATCAAATTGATCAAATTTTGACCCGTTACTTGAAAAGCTGGAAGGTGGACAGACTGTCAAAAGTAGACCACCAAATCTTAAGACTGGCCGTTTACGAAATGCTCTTCGTAAGTGACGTGCCGGAGAAGGTCGCTGTGAATGAAGCGATTGAGCTTGCCAAGCATTTTGGTACGGATGAATCCGGAAAATTCGTGAATGGCGTACTAGGAAAAATGTTGAAAGAATTTGAGGCATAAAGCTTCAAATTGAAGAGCAGTAAGGTGTACACATAATTCCATGGGCGGAGGTAGATGATGAAATGGCGAAAGTGATTGATGGAAAACAAATTCGCGATGAGATGTTATCCGAGCTGAAGGGCAAAGTTCAAGAGCTGACGGAGAAAGGAATGCAGCCTGGCTTGGCTGTCGTGCTGGTTGGAGAAGATCCGGCTTCGAAGCTGTACGTTGGGATGAAAACGAAAAAATGCGGAGAAGTCGGTATCTATTCTGAGATGCACAAGCTGCCTGAGACCGCGACAGAGCAAGAGCTGCTTCAGGTAATCGATCAGCTGAATAAGGATCCGCGCATACACGGTATTCTTGTACAGCTGCCGCTGCCAAAGCATATGAGCGAGAAGGCTGTTATCGACGCCATTGCGGTGGATAAAGACGTAGACGGATTTCATCCGGTCAATACAGGAAACCTGCAAATTGGTGACGATTGCTTCGTTCCGTGTACCCCGGCTGGAATTATTGAGTTGATTAAGCGGACCGGTGTCTCGCTTGCTGGCAAGCACGCTGTTGTCGTGGGCCGAAGCAATATTGTAGGCAAACCTGTTGCCATGCTGCTGCTTCAAGAAAATGCGACCGTTACGATCTGCCATTCCAAGACGGAGAATTTGGCTGAGGTGACGAAACAGGCCGATGTTCTGATTGCGGCAGTGGGAAGACCGGGACTGCTCGGAAAAGAACATGTAAAGCCGGGTGCAGTCGTGATCGATGTAGGCAGCCCGCAGGGCGACGTGAAATACGAAGAAGCCGCTGAAATCGCATCCGCAATCACTCCCGTCCCAGGAGGAGTAGGACCGATGACGATTACGATGCTGCTTTACAATACTGTGAAGTCGGCTGAGATGGCGCTTCGGGCCAAAGGCTAAGGGTGTGAGCGAATGACTTCATCCTCGCAAGAACGTGTATTAACCGTCAAAGAACTGACGAGATGGATTAAGCTGAAGCTGGAGAAGGAACCGCTCTTCAATGACGTTTGGGTGCAGGGGGAAATCTCCAATTTCACGCGTCATTCCAGCGGACACATGTATTTCACCTTGAAGGATAAAGACAGCCGAATCAAATGCGTCATGTTCGCCTCGCAAAACCGATATTTGAAGTTTCTTCCGAAGGAAGGCTCCAAGGTGCTTGCACGAGGCTCGGTTTCCGTATTTGAGAGGGACGGACAGTATCAATTTTATGTGAATCAGATGCAGCCGGACGGGGTTGGCAGTCTATATTTGGCTTATGAGCAGCTGAAGCAGCGTTTGGAACAGGAAGGCCTATTTGCTCCTGAGCGCAAAAGACCTATTCCGAAAATTCCGAAAGCCATCGGCATCGTAACATCGCCGACCGGAGCCGCCATTCGGGATATGATCATTACGCTGCAGCGAAGGTTTCCATCTGTTCCCATATTGCTGTATCCAGCCAGCGTACAAGGGACGCTCGCTGTACCTTCGATTGTAAAAGGGATTGAAATATTCAATCGTCTGAATGAAGTCGATGTCATCATTGTCGGCCGAGGCGGCGGTTCTCTTGAGGAACTGTGGGCTTTCAATGAGGAGAAGGTAGCTAGAAGCATTCATGCCTCTCAAATTCCAATTATCTCCGCGGTCGGACACGAAACGGATTTTACGATTGCTGATTTTGTTGCTGACTTAAGGGCGGCAACACCAACGGCCGCTGCAGAGCTGGCGGTGCCTCATGTGCTTGATTTGAGGCAGCAAATTGGACATTTTCGGCATAGACTTGGCGGCGCGCTGACTTCCAAACTGCAGGAGAGTAAAGACCGATTGGAACGATTGAAAAGCTCAGCGGCTTTGCAGCAGCCGAAGAAAAATCTGCTTCATGATGCTTATCAACAGGTAGACCGGTTTAAAGAGCAATTGGTATATCAATTAAAAAACCGATTGCATCAGTCTAAATCGGCCTGGATGGTAGCGGAGCGTTCATTGCTTAAGCATCACCCTCAAGAACGAGTCGCTTCCGCCCGGAAAGATGCATCATCGCTGCAAAAGCAGCTCAAGCAATCCATGAGCGACTTTATGAAGACGAAAAAGCAGTTTTTTGCTTCGGAAATTAGACAGCTCGATGCGCTCAGCCCACTCAAAATCATGAATCGTGGCTATAGTTTAGTATATGACGAAACATCCCAAAAATTAATAAAATCGGTAGAACAGGTTCAGCTTGGAGATATCCTCAAAATTCGGCTGAAGGATGGTCAGTTGGATTGTCAAGTATGGTCCATGAAGGGAGAGGAGCAGCATGGAGGAGAATAACAGCCTCAGCTTTGAACAAGCGATACAGGAATTGGAGCAAATCGTCAGACAGCTCGAAACGGGGGATGTGCCGCTTGAGGAAGCGATAGACTTGTTCCAAAAAGGAATGAAGCTCTCACAAATTTGCTCGGGGAAACTGGAACAAGCAGAACGGAAAATTGAAATCTTGATTGAGGAAGAAGCGGGCTTAAGCAAAAAACCGTTCCAGCCTTCGGCGGAGGACAAAGGTGATTAAGGTGAATGCCGGAATAATGGATTATATACGAGATTGCGGGCTGCTCGTTGAAGAGCACTTGAAGCTTATTTTTCGGAATGATTCGGAAATTAATGAAGTATTAAAGCAATCGATGGAATATTCAGTGCAGGCGGGGGGAAAGAGACTGCGTCCCGTCCTGCTGCTTTCCGCATGTGAGGCCGTAGGAGGAGAGTTCGGCAGTGCATTGTCTGCGGCGTGCGCAGTGGAAATGATACATACGTATTCCCTTATTCACGATGATTTGCCTGCGATGGATAACGATGATTATCGCAGGGGAAAACTAACCAATCATAAAGTGTATGGGGAAGCGATGGCGATATTGGCTGGAGACGGTTTACTGACGCATGCCTTTTATATGCTCAGTCGGTGTGCGGATGACGTGTCCCCAGAAATCGTCTGCAAGCTGATTGCAGAAATGTCCTATTATGCAGGTCCTTACGGTATGGTCGGCGGACAGGCATTTGATATGCAGGGAGATCAAAGTCCGAATGCCACACTTGAGCAGCTCGAGCAAATTCATCGTCATAAGACGGGCGATCTCATTGTATTTGCTTTAAGAGCAGGTGGAAGGATTGGCGGGGCGGATGAGCTTCAGCTTGAGGCCCTGAAGAAGTATGGCTATGATATTGGACTTGCATTTCAAATTCAGGACGACATATTGGATATTACCGGGGATGAATCTAAGCTTGGTAAAAAAACGCTCAGCGATGAAAAATTGCAAAAGCTGACATACCCGCATTTATTAGGGCTTGAAGCTTCCAAAGAAAAAGTAAAAGCATTGACGGAATCCGGAAAGAAGGCCCTTCTGGAAGCTCGCATTCCAAAGCCTGAAAGGCTGCTCGACATTGCAGACTACCTTGTATATCGGGAGTTTTAGCGCAAGAGAACAATTAACTTCATTGACTTCCAGCGAAGCTGAAGGATGTTCCATTGAGCTATGATTTTAAATTGTGCTATAATGAACATATGACGGGTGGCGCAGTATTCTAGTCAGCCTACCATTTTGAAGGCGGGCCTAAAAATTCGCCGAAGGGCACATCGATGAAGTTCCTTGTGTTGGCTTCCGACGCCCAGTCGGGGGTTGATGCTGGGAGTTAAGGTTGCAGGGCGATCCACAATGGCATGTGGGCGTTGACCCTGCTTCCGCGGAGGCCCAAGTGCGTGGCTATCGTCGGCATCGTCCGCGGGTTACGGCTTGGGGTATGAACCTGCAATTTGCGAGCCTCACCTGCATTTATATTTTTTATATAATGCTAAAACGGCTTGTGTGCAGCGTAGCCTGCCTTGAGCGAATCAGTGGGGATTACAGATGGTAGGATTCGAATTCTTGTGGCCAGAGAAGACGTTTCCGGATGCTGTATGAAAACTGCTTTGCAAAAGAGGCTAAGAGATGGGTCAGGGCTGTAGAGGAAAACTCCTAGACTGTTCGTAAGAGGCTTCTTGGGGATTATAGTGTGGTCTAAGTGGTAATCTAGTCTGATGCTCGGCGACGACATCAAAGCAGGCATAATGGGAAACCGCCCTTTCGGCAACGATCGGGTGATCTGCTTGGGAAAGCCTACTGGACCTAAGCCACAGTGTTTACTCAAGAAGCTGCCACTCCATATATATCAGCTGGTTTCTACATAGGATAAGGAGACAGCCTGAATGAAATTTTCGTTGAGAAACTCCATGAAATGGAGTGTTTTTATATTTTTTCTTACTTTCATACTTTCCTGTGTGTTTTCCGTCGTATCGACGGCACTATTGGAAAAAGTGGTCTGGGGAATCGGCATGCTGATTGTTTTCCTGCTGGTTCTTACAGGAATTATATTTGATATGGCGGGTCTTGCAGCGGCGGCTGCCAAAGAGACACCGTTTCACGCCATGGCTGCAGAGCGAATGAAGGGAGCAAGGCAAGCGATTCGCATTGTCCGCAATGCAGACCGCTTCTCTAACTTCTGTAACGATGTGATCGGAGATATTTCCGGGATCATCAGCGGTGCGGCTTCTGCAATGGTAGTGTTGAAAATTATGACTTCAATGGATGCGGAAAATACCATATTGCATACGACGATCAGCGTGATCTTTACAGGGCTTGTATCAGCGCTAACCGTAGGCGGTAAGGCGTTAGGCAAGTCGTTTGCGATCCACTATGCGAATGAGATTATATATTGGGTAGGAAAATTGTTTTACTTTTTAGAGCGCAGATTGGGAATCAAGCTGTTAGCGGGGAAGAAGAAAACTTCGAATGGAAAGAAGGGAAAGCAAAGTGCTTCTGGATCAAATCAACAATCCTAGTGACCTCAAACAGTTGTCCCTCTCTCAGTTGGAGACGCTTGCAGGTGAAATTAGGACCTTTCTTATAGAACAATTGTCAAAGACGGGAGGACATCTGGCACCCAATCTGGGTGTTGTTGAGCTGACTATTGCCCTTCATTATCTATTCGACAGCCCTAAAGACAAATTTATTTTCGATGTCGGTCACCAATCTTACGTTCATAAAATACTCACCGGTCGAAAAGACCGCTTTGACACGCTTCGCAAATATAAAGGCTTGTGCGGCTTTGTAAAAAGAGACGAAAGCGAGCATGATGTGTGGGAAGCCGGGCACAGCAGCACCTCTTTGTCCGCAGCGATGGGAATGGCGCTGGCGAGGGATTTGAAAGGTGAAAAGAACAAGGTTGTGGCGGTCATTGGGGACGGCGCGCTTACGGGCGGTATGGCGCTGGAAGCCATGAATCATATCGGTCATGAAAAGCCGAATTTGATGGTCATTTTAAACGATAATGAAATGTCGATCGCCCCTAATGTTGGAGCGATTCATAATTATTTGAGCAAAATTCGTTCCGATAAGAAATACTTGAAAGCGAAGGAAGAAGCTCAATATTTACTTAAGAAGATTCCGGCCATCGGAGGGAAATTAGCGAAGACGGCTGAAAAGCTGAAGGATAGTGTGAAATATTTGCTGATGTCCGGCATGCTTTTTGAAGAATTTGGCTTTACCTACATCGGTCCGGTAGACGGTCACGATTTGAATAAGCTTCTTGACACGTTAAAGCAGGCAGAAAATATTCAAGGACCTGTGTTGGTGCATGTCTTAACGGTAAAAGGAAAGGGCTACAGCCCAGCTGAGCAGGATTCGCATAAATGGCACGGGATTAGTCCATACAAGATTGAATCCGGTAAAGTATTAAAAGCGGCGGATGCGCCGCCTACGTATACCGAAGTGTTTGGAAGCACCTTAATTGAGCTTGCGGAGCAGGATGACAGGATTGTGGCGATTACGCCAGCAATGCCTGGCGGATCAGGGCTCATGGAATTTGCCTCCAAGTTCCCGAATCGGATGTTTGATGTCGGAATTGCTGAGCAGCATGCAGCGACACTGTCCGGTGCACTTGCGATCGAAGGCATGAAGCCGGTCTTTGCCGTTTACTCGACATTCTTACAGCGGGCTTACGATCAGGTTGTGCACGACATTTGCAGGCAAAACCTGAATGTGATCTTCGCCATAGATCGTGCCGGTTTTGTCGGTGCAGATGGAGAGACCCACCAAGGGGTATATGATATTGCATATTTAAGACATATACCGAACATGGTGCTGATGATGCCCAAGGACGAAAATGAGCTCAGACATATGATGAAAACCGCTGCTGAATACGATGGCGGACCGATTGCAATCAGGTATCCCCGCATGAACGGGAAAGGTGTAGAAATGGACCAGTATGCCAGTCTACAGCCTATCCCTATCGGGAAATGGGAAATTCTCAAGGATGGAAACGATGCTGTCATCTTAGCCGTAGGGCCGATGATGGATTTGGCAATGGAAGCCTCGAAGCTTCTCGCCAAGGAAGGCATTTCCATACAAGTCGTGAATGCTCGTTTTATTAAACCGCTGGATGAAGAGATGCTTGGTGAGATATACGAGAAATTCAATGCGGTTATTACGATCGAGGAAGGGTCTGTGTTGGGCGGATTCGGAAGCGCCGTATTAGAGCATTACGCTTTGCACCGAATGAATGATATATCTGTGGAACCGTTGGGCGTTACCGATCGATTCATTGAGCACGGCAGTACGCAGGAGCAGCGGCAAGAAGTTGGTCTCACGATCGACAATATTGTGAATGTCATCAAGAATAAAGTGCCTCTTCAAGTGAAGAGAGCTTGAGTTGTACAGGAGAATCGCATGTCATCAGATAAAGAACGAGTAGATGTGCTGCTTGTGGAACAAGGCTTTTTCGAAAGCAGAGAGAAGGCGAAGGCTGCGGTCATGGCCGGGCTCGTGTTTCAAGAGCAGGAAAGGATAGAGAAAGCGGGCACGAAAATTCCGAGATCTTCGAAGCTGCAGGTCAAAGGAGCGGTTCATCCGTATGTAAGCAGAGGCGGACTCAAGCTCGAGAAAGCGATTCGAACATTCAAAATCGACATGAAGAATCGGGTTATGCTCGATATCGGCGCGTCCACTGGCGGGTTTACAGATTGCGCTCTGCAGCATGGCGCAGCGTATGTATACGCCATAGATGTAGGATATAACCAGTTGGATTGGTCTCTCCGCAATCATGAGCAGGTGAAGGTCATGGAAAGAATGAATTTCCGTTATATGACGAAAGAGGATATTCAGGGACCTGTACCGGATTTGGCAACGATTGATGTGTCTTTTATTTCATTGAAATTGATCCTTCCTCCGCTCGTTGAAATTTTGGATAGGAAGGGCAGCATCATTGCGCTGATCAAGCCGCAATTCGAGGCGGGCCGGGACAAAGTAGGCAAATCCGGTGTTGTAAGAGAGCCTTCCGTTCATCGGGAAGTATTGACGCAAATTATTCAATTTGCACAGGATGAGCTTCATTTGAATTTACAGGGGCTTACCTTTTCTCCGATTACCGGTGGAGAAGGGAATATCGAATTTTTAGCCCATTGGTCTTTCGAGGCACCTGCTCGGATAGAAGCGGCTCAAGCCATAGACATCGTTCTCGATGCTGCATACCATTCCTTCTCGCGATCATAACATCATATCAGATTCATTAGGCGGGTAAAGTAATCCGGAGGAAGCACCTCGTCGGCAGAGCCGAACAAGGCGTAAGCTCAGGATCGCTTTACCTTTTTGAATTTTAAGATCGTGCGACAGGCATGGCCTCGTGGAATAGAAGGAAATGGATGAATCCTCTAGAATATATGTACCTGAGGTGATGACATGGCGCAAAACAGTGACTTGTACGTGATCATCATATTAAGTATTTTGATTGTGATCTGGGCCATCAGCTCGTTTCGAAGATGGCTGTTCGCACCGCCAAAATATATTTTGCCCTTCGATTTCTCAGAGGCGGAAGAACCCGAAGGGGAGGCCGTAGATATTTTAGAGGAAGCCGGTTATGAAGTTTGGGCAGGTAAATTGAAAATCCCGATTCATATAGAAAAAGACGATGAAGTGCTGGGTAGTCGGCTGTTTATCGATTATATAGCGAAGCAGCATGGGGAATGGTACGTCGTAAAGGTCAGCAGAGAACGCATGCCGATGGAATGGACAGGCAGCGGGATCCGTGAGAGGCTCATGCCGTATTGGATGATATTTGGGCCGGCGGTCAAAGGCTTGCTGTACGTCGATTGCATGAACCAGCAGGTACATAAAGTAACGTTCCATCTAGGAGGTAGGCCATGAAAGGTCAGAGGCATATTAAAATCAAAGAAATTATCAGCAGTAAAGAAGTGGAAACACAGGATGAACTGGTTGAATCGCTGAGAAATGCTGGATTTCGTGTAACACAGGCGACGGTGTCCAGAGATATTAAGGAGCTCCACTTAATTAAAGTCCCCACCAACAGCGGGAAATATAAGTATTCGCTGCCGATGGATCAAAGGTTCAATCCGTTGCAAAAACTGAAGAGAACATTAGCGGATCATTTCATCAGCGTCGATTATGCAGATCATTTAGTCGTTCTGAAATCTTTACCAGGTACTGCGAATGCCATTGCGGCATTAATCGATCATTTGGAATGGGAAGAAATATTAGGAACCATTTCCGGAGATGACACCTTGTTAATTATTTGCCGAAATAAGAAACAAAGCGAGCACGTTGTGCAGCAAATTATAAGCTTCATTGGATAATCCGTTAAACTTGCAAATGAGGGGAAGTTGTCATAAATGCTTCTGGAGTGTACCATTCGAAATTTAGCGGTTATTGAGTATGTCAGCGTAACATTCTACAAAGGCTTCCATGTCATTACAGGGGAAACGGGGGCGGGGAAATCAATGCTCATTGATGCCCTCAGTTTAATTGCTGGCGGCAGAGCATCCGCCGATCTTGTGCGCCATGGGGAAGACAGGGCTGAAATTGAATGCTTGTTTGAGCTGCCGAATCAGCATCCAGCGCTTGCGTTGCTTCGTGAGTTGGGCATGGTCTCTGAAGAATCAGAGGATCATCAAGTGATCATTCGCAGGGAAGTAACGGCATCCGGTAAAAGTGTAGCTCGAATTAACGGACAATTAGTCAATTTGTCCATGCTGAAGCAGTTAGGGGAGCGAATCATCAACATTCACGGCCAGCATGAACATGGATCTCTGCTGAAGACCGAGGAGCACATTCATCTGCTCGACGCATATGGAGGATCAGAAGTATATCGTGTGCTTGATGAATATTCAGCTGTGTATGGACGATACAGCGACATCCAGAAGCAGCTGCGGATACTGGAACAGACGAGTAAACAAAATTTGCAGATGATGGATTTGTTTCGCTTTCAAATTGAAGAAATCGAAAATGCAAAATTAAAAGCGAATGAAGATGAATGGTTAGCTGAAGAAAAGAGAAAACTAGGTAATGCTGAAAGATTGCTCCACGCAGCTTCGAGTGCTTATGACCATTTATACGGCAATGCGATGGCATTGGACCAAATTCGCAAAAGTCTCCATCTGCTGGAGGATATCGTCAAGTTTGACCAGACAACACTGGGTCCGGTCGCTGAACAAATATCTTCCGCGTTTTATCAATTAGAAGATGCCGCATTCAATTTAAGGGATTATAAAGAAAATATTGAATTCAATCCGGAACGTCTTGAGGAAATTGAGGAGAGACTCAATCTGATTCACAGCTTAAGAAGGAAATATGGAGCTACGACCGAGGAAGTATTGGCCCACTTGGAGGATATTAAGCAAAAGTATGATCAGCTGGAAAATAAAGATGAACGGATTCATGAATTAAACGGGCAGCTTGAACAAATGAAAGAACAGCTGAGGAAGCTTGCGGCTCGGTTAACCACGTTGCGGAGTAAGGCGGCCCATCAGCTGGCTGAGCAGATTGAATTGCAGTTGAAGGATTTGCAAATGAACAAGACCCGATTTGACGTTCGTATAAGCCAGTCTGAACAGCTAGGCCCATTTGGACAAGATACGGTCGAATTCATGATCTCGCCTAACCCAGGCGAGCCGCTTCGTCCGCTGCATAAGATTGCCTCCGGAGGAGAGCTTTCGAGGATCATGCTTTCATTGAAATCGATATTCGCGGAATTAGATCAGGTGCCGGTATTAATTTTCGATGAAGTAGATACAGGCGTAAGCGGCAGGGCGGCACAGGCGATTGCTGAGAAGATGTCGAGGCTCTCTGCGAACTGCCAAGTGTTCTCCATTACACACTTGCCGCAGGTGGCATGCATGGCAGATATTCATTATGAAATCACGAAAACAAGCGATCAAGAACGTACATATACCAAAGTAGAACGATTGGATGAAGCAGGTCGGATCAAGGAATTAGGACGAATGCTCGGAGGTGTGGAAATCACCGAAACAACGCAGCATCATGCTGAAGAAATGCTTGTCATGGCGGCTCAGAAAAAGCAATCGTGGAATCATTTACAGTAATAAAACAAATTCGGTGAGGACAACTTAAAGGTACGCAAGCGGCGCCTGCCGCCATGGCTAGGAGAAGGAAGAAAAGGGAGCGTGATGTTATTGCGACCAATCATCAAGAAATGTTTCGGACTTGTGCTCGTTTTCTTCATCTGCTTCATAAGCATGTCAGCACCGTTACAAAGCTTTGCAACTTTTCCTACGGAACTCCGTTTGTTCAACGGGCAAGATAAGACCTTGCAGCTTGCCGTTCCTGTTCAAGCCAAAGTTACCGTGAAAGACCCCGACATCGTTAAAGTCAACGGCCATTCTACTCCATCCTTTAAATTAAATTTGAACCAGCCCCTTGCTTTTCATTCAGGGCGCACCGGACAAACCGAAATGAAGCTCAAATTATTTGGTGCGATTCCTTTTAAAACGGTAAAGGTGAGTGTCGTACCGGAACTGAAGGTCATTCCGGGCGGGCAGACGATAGGCGTTCGCATGAAATCAGCCGGTATTTTAGTCGTGGGTCATCATTTAGTGCAAAATGGTGAGACGAAGCTGTCACCAGGAGAAGCGGCAGGCGTACAGCTGGGGGACTTAATTACGAAAATTAACGGAGAGACTTTAAATGATGTGTCCAAGGTTTCCAAGTATGCCGAGGAAGCAGGCAAGAGCAAGAAAGCATTGAAATTGACCATTGTAAGAGACGGAAAGACCATAACGAAAGAGCTGAAGCCTCTTCTTGACACAGCGGACCAAACATACCGGCTTGGCTTGTATATTCGGGATACGGCTGCTGGGGTGGGAACCTTGACCTTCTATGCACCGGATCAGCGTGTATATGGGGCATTAGGTCATGTCATTACAGACATGGATACCCAAACCCCTGTTGTTGTCGGGGACGGGACTATTGTTCACTCCAATGTGACTTCCATTTCCAAAAGTCAAGACGGCTCTCCAGGTGAGAAGAGGGCGCACTTTTTTAAAGAAAATCAAATTTTAGGTACGATTGAGAAAAATACGGAGTTCGGCATATTCGGAAAAATGAACAGCAATCCGGATTACGGTATGATGCGAGAAGCGATTCCCGTCGCGTTTTCAGAGGAAATTGAAGAAGGGCCCGCACAAATATTGACGGTCGTCAAAGGGCACAAGGTCGAAAAATTCGATATTGAAATTGTGCATGTTGCCAAGCAGAAGGCTCCGGCTACGAAGGGCTTAGTCATCAAAATTACGGACCCTGATCTGCTGAATAAAACCGGCGGTATTGTACAAGGAATGAGCGGAAGTCCGATCATTCAGAATGGCAAAATGATTGGAGCCGTCACGCATGTATTTGTTAATGATCCTACATCAGGCTATGGATGCTTCATTGAATGGATGCTCAAGGATGCAGGCATCGAACTTAGACCTTCTACCGAAGAGGAACAGCAGCCGGAGGCAAGCTAAATGCTTCCGGCTTTTTCTTTTAGTTTGATGTTTGCTTCGTCTTCGACGGGTCTTTTAGTTCGACAACTCCCAGTGTCTTTAGCATCATTTTATGTCGATCAAACCATCTTTATGAATTCTTTTGTAGAATTATCATATAAATTTTTAATTATAGCGAATTTATTAGAAAAAATAAACATAAACATTCAGAAAAATATTTTTCGACAGAAGGAATTTGAACTGGGATGTCGAAAACTTTACAGGAAGCGGAAAGATGATTTATCTAGGGAGAAGAGAATAGGAGGACTTGCAGTGCAAAAAATTCAAGTTTTATTGGCTGATGATAACAGGGAGTTTACGAACTTATTGTCCGAATACATTTCCGGCCAGGAAGACATGGAGGTCATCGGCGTTGCTTATAATGGCGACGAGGTGCTGAACCATATCAATCAAGGACGAACACCGGACATTTTAATCCTGGACATTATAATGCCTCATCTAGATGGCTTGGGTGTATTAGAGAAATTGAGAGAGATTGACCTGCAGCCGCAACCTAAAATCATCATGCTTACAGCTTTCGGTCAAGAAAATATTACACAAAAAGCAGTTCAACTCGGTGCCTCATATTACATATTGAAGCCTTTTGATATGGAGGTACTCATTAATCGGATTCGTCAATTAGCGGTACCAGGCGGCGTCTCCACGGGAAGCTCATCAATGAGTACGGCAAGACAAAATGTCATTCCAATGTCTAAAGGAAAAAATTTAGATGCGAGCATTACCAGCATTATTCACGAAATTGGTGTTCCGGCACATATTAAAGGTTATCAATATTTAAGGGAAGCCATTACAATGGTATATAACAACATTGAAATTTTGGGTGCGATTACGAAGACGCTTTATCCTGCCATCGCTGAAAAATATAAAACAACACCTAGCCGTGTAGAGCGTGCGATCCGTCATGCGATCGAGGTCGCCTGGACGCGCGGCAACATCGACTCCATCAGTCATTTGTTCGGATACACGATCAACATCAGCAAATCCAAACCAACCAACAGCGAATTTATCGCCATGGTCGCGGATAAGCTGCGCATCGAGCATAAGGTGAGTTAATTTTCACGTAAAAAACACCACTTCATGAGTGTATGACTGGACTTACCCTTGTCAAGTAGACAGCTTTAAAAAGACTAAGCAGCCATCTGGTGTCGATATTGTATCGGTGCCAGATGGTTGAGTCGTTTTTGGAAGCGTTGGAAGTTATAGAAGTAGATATATTGCTCAACGGCTTG